>NZ_JAABNK010000022.1:0-242377 GCF_009915965.1 Proteus sp. G2300 | reverse complement strand
GAGCAAGAGCGCCTAGCTAAAGAGCAAGCCGATAAAGCCAAAGCCGAGCAAGAGCGCCTAGCTAAAGAGCAAGCCGATAAAGTCAAAGCCGAGCAAGAGCACCTAGCTAAAGAGCAAGCCGATAAAGCCAAAGCCGAGCAAGAGCGCCTAGCTAAAGAGCAAGCCGATAAAGCCAAAGCTGAGCAAGAGCGCCTAGCTAAAGAGCAAGCCGAAGAGAAAGCAGATACCAAACCACCCGTTGTGATCAGCAAACCTATCGACATTGAAAACACCTATAAATCAATACAATTAGTCGCTGAAAATGGCTATAAACTGATAGATATGCAACAAGGACAACTGCGCTATTTAGCTTCTGCAACCTGTTCTGTCGGTACTAAAAAAGCCTGTATTAGTGGGTTTGCGCACTACCAAAATGTAAATAAAGCCAATGCAACACAAACGGGGTTAAGTGGTGCTTATCGTTTTGATATTAACCATATTCCATTAGTTGTAGGGCTTGCCATTGATACAGATATCTCTTCTTCATTACCTAAAGGCTATCAATATCAAGGTTATGCATTACCTTTAATTGGTTTTAGCCTAGATTTAATACCCTCACTCAATGCTGAATTAAATAGCAATGCATTACATCTGTCATTAAAAGGCGCTTATTTAAATCGTAAAGTTTCTATTGAAAGACAAGCATTAGCAGATTCTGAATCAGGTAAAGGCAATAGTAAGATATCTGGTTATCACATTGATTTGCAAGGCTCTTATCCATACGCCATATCAAATGAATTTATGCTTACACCATTTGTAGGACTTACTTTTAATCAAATCTCACGTTCAGCTTATAGTGAAACTCAAAATGCCCAATTTGCAGCACACTATGATGCCCTCAAAATGCATTCATTATTAGCCAAAATAGGATTGGGTATGGATCATTTATTAGGTTCCTCTTTCATACTAAATACAAAAGCAGGATTACTGTGGAACTTATCACATTATCAAGGAAACTTCCGTAGCCATATTGACTATTTAGGTCAACAACAAATTGATTATTTAGAAAATAAAAAGCAGTTAAAACAACGTCCATTTGTTCATATTGGATTAATGTATCAAGTGGATAAACACTCATCTATTGGTACGAAAGCAAATTGGGAAATGACTACATATCGCAATCACGATATGCAATTTGGTATTGACTACACTTATCGCTTCTAATTCCTTATTGTTTTGTTTAGGGTTAATTTTAGCTGTATTATTTAGCTTCCTATAAAAATATAGGAAGCTCTTTTTTATTAGCTGATTGAAGAATTCAAATTTAAAATAGTAGAATTATTTTTTTCTTCATTAACCCACCACACCTTCGTCGATACTTTTTCAAGCAGTGCTTTATTGTGGCTAAAAATAATCAAACTTAAAGGACGCTTCTGACTTTCATCGATCAATACTTGCCAAATATCAGCTTGAATTTTCGCATCTAATTGTGCCGTGACTTCATCTGCAATCAATATTTGAGTACGAGGATCTAACGCACGTAATAACGCAATACGTGCCAATTCTCCGCCAGATAGTTCATTAGGTCTACGTGTTAACCATTCTGATTTTATTCTTAATTTTTCAAACCAATCTTTATCTGGCGACCAAGCATCACGAACACTATCTCCTGTTGTTCTAAACGGATTAAAACATTTATCAGGATGCTGAGGGACTAATTGAATAGGGCAATAACCCTTGTTAGATAATGGTTTGCCATTAACAAGAATTGAACCTTGAGTTGGTGCTTGCCACTGCGCTAGAACACGACCTAATGTCGTTTTTCCTGTACCGCTTGGCGCTGAAATACCCAGCCTTTCTCCAGCCTCTAACGAAAAGGAGAGATCTTGCCATAACACCTTACCTGCTTGCTGAACAGATAATTGTTTTAACTCTAAAAGTGGCATAAAGATAACTCCAGCAATAAGAAAGCTTAATAACTCAATATGATAATGGATTCAGTGATGTTTCTGTTTGACTTAGAAATTGTTGTTCAGGTAATGCATTCCAGAGTGCTTTTAACCATTCGCTACCTTCATGACGATTAAGCATTGTGGCAGGGATAACTTCATTAACCTCACCTTGATTGAGTACAGCTATCGTATCTGCGAAACGTGCGGCAAGAGCTAAGTCATGTGTTACCCAAAGTACAGATTTACCCTGATTACATAATTCTCTTAAGTGCCCTAATAATAGACATGCGTGCTCATCATCAAGCCATGAGGTAATTTCATCAGCCAAAATATATTGTGCGTTAGAGAGTGTTGCGTTACAGGCTAATACGCGTTTTGCCATCCCCCCTGAAAGTTTAGCTGGGTATGTTTTCACTAACGAGCCTGAAAGGTGATAAAGCCCCAATTGCTGCACAATATCATCCGATGTCACTTCAGCACCGCTTAAATGCGCTGAGCGACTTAATTGTTCACCGATACAAATTAAAGGATTAAGTGCTGTCACTCCCTGAGGAATATAGCAAAAAGTATTTCCTCGATAAGCAATAAGTTCTCGTTCACTTAATGTATGCCCATTCAGTTTAATCGAGCCACGAACTCGCATATTAGCAGGCAAAAGTCCCAATGCACTTTGAAGTAATAAACTTTTACCTTCGCCACTTCCCCCCACTAATGCCAACATTTTACCCGGTTTAATATCCAGAGAAATTGATTTTAGCAACGGTTGCCAATTTCGTTTTCCCAACCACCGAAATTGGGCAATATCAATGGAAAGCTGCTCAAAACTTAACATCCTGCCCCTCTTAACCACAATTGTTGCATTGCCTTAGCAAATTGATCGAAGATCAACACTAAGCACATCAAAATAAGTCCCGGAAACACAACCATCCACCAAGAGCCGGTACTTAAATAACGTAATGCGTCAGATAACAGTAAACCTAAAGAGGGCTCATGAGCAGCTTGCCCAAAGCCTAAAAAACTTAATGCCGCACTATGTAATACCGCGTGAGGAAACATCAATAACGTTCCCACAATCCACTGCGGTAATAACATTGGAATGTAGTGTTTTTTTACACATTCAAAAGGTGAATTACCAATACGACGCGATAACATCACATAATCGGCCTCCCGAATACGTTGAATTTCGCCACGTAAAATCAACGCAAGTTTAGGCCAATGAGTTAATGCCACTGCCAGAATCACTCCTTGTTGCCCGCCCCCTAAGGTAAAGCAGATTAAAATCAATAGTAATAAATGAGGTAATGCTAAAAGCGCATCAACAACCCCTCTGACCAGAAAATCACAATAACGATTAATCGAGGAAATACCTGCAAACAACAGAGCAATAGCACCACTGACAATCGCACTTGTCACACCGATATTTAAACTGCTTAACATTCCTTGAAAACAACGTAACCACAAAGAGCGCCCCAAATTATCAGTACCGAACCAATATTGATCTGATGGAGCCTGATTTCTAGCCAAAAAATCCATTACGATATCAGTATGAGAAACAGAAAAGCCATACGTAACTAACCCAATTAATGCAAGGGAGACTAATAAAAGTCGTAACAAAGGCCTATTCGGATCGTAAATCATGAGTCTCGTAAAATTCCTTTATTAATACGTCGTAATAGTGTGTTAGAAATACTATTACCAAAGAAAATTAAAATAGTACTAAAAACAACAATCCCCATTAATAAGGGAATATCGCCTCGTAATCCTGCATCAACAGTAGCCTGCCCTAAGCCGGGATAAGCAAATACTTTTTCAGCCAAAAGAGAGCCACCAAGTAATTCACCAATTGATGCAAACTGTAAGCAAAGTGCGGGTGTAATGGCATGACGTAGAACATGAAATAGCATCATAGCCCAACCTTTATCACCTTGAGCCTTAGCAAAATGAATAAATTCACTGCCCATCACTTCAGCAACTTTTGCACGAGTATGCAGTGCGATATTCCCTGTGCCTAATAATCCAAGGGCTATCATTGGTAAGATAAGATGGGAAAAACGCTGACTTAATGTTGCTGTTTCTGCACTACTTCCCATCGGCCATGCACAACAAATTGGTGCCCAATGCAAAGTGACAGAAAACAACGATAACAGAAGCAATCCTACCCAGAATGTCGGTAACGAAGCTAATAAATAAGAGAGAGTAGAAATAATTCTATCCGGCCAACGATTAAGATATCGACCTGCGACTAATCCCATGACCACGCCAATCACACCAGAGAAGACCCAAGCTGAAAAAAGTAAAATAAAAGAAGGCCCTACACGCTCGCGAATAACCTCAATAACAGGCATGTTATACAACATAGAATAGCCAAAATCGCCTTGAATAATTTGACTAAACCAAAACCAAAACCGCATCCATAAAGGCTGATCAAGCCCCCAACGAGCTGCAATTAAAGGGTATTGCTCAGGAGGGACATTCAGTAAATCACTGCCGATATAAGCCTTAATAGGATCTATTGGTGAAAAACTTAATAAAATAAAAACACCTGCTGTTGTCACCAACAGCAGGCAAAATAATCGCAGGAAAAAACCTGCACTGTGACGTATTACTGACAAGTCCACTTCCAAGTATCTACGCTATTTAATAATGACCATGAACCATGAATTTCAGGCGTTCCTGTTCCCAGATCAACACAGGGGTTCGTCAGGTAAGTATGTTGCACATTCATCAACCAAGCCCAAGCGGCATCACCTTTTACACCCACGCCGTTTTTCCCATCCCATTCTACTGCTTTCCAATGAGGAACTGCTTCTTGCCATGTATGGGCATCCAGCGCAGCTTGTAGGTGTTTCTCGACTTCAGGATTTTTGTAATAACCTGGATTATAATAACCAACGCCAGCAGCATTAGCACTGTAGTGATGATATAGTTCCATAGGATCAAGACTGCCCCAGCCAAATAAAGTCGGATTTGAGTGCATATAACGTTCTACTGTATCCCAACTTCCTGATTTAAGATCCATTTGAATACCAAGAGGTTGCACTAGCGCACGAATTGACTCAGCTAAATCGCGACGAGTTGCATCACCGCTGGTATACCACAGGGTTAATTTAGCTTCTAAACCATCTTTTTCACGAATGCCGTTTTTATTGGGTTTCCAACCTGCATCTTCAAGAATTTGCTTGGCTTTTTCAACATCACCATCTTTAAAGGCTGCATCTGTTTGATCCCAAGGTAAACCTTTCACTCCGGTATACGCAGGAATAGCATAACCATCAAGCACTTGCTCTGATAATAATTTACGGTCAAGAGCGTAGTTAATGGCTTTTCGAATGGCGATATCTGCGGTGATATCATTACCAATATCATAGCCTTGCGCATTCTTTTCACCTGATTTTACCATTGGAAAAACAATACCGCGGTTTTCAACACTCGGTCTTTCCCATAATTTGGTATTTGGTAAATTCTTAGCCATTGCCGCCGTTGCTGGTGGGATACGCACAATCCCTAGCTGTCCACTTTGAGCAGCAGCAAAAGCGGCATCTTCATCAAGGAAAACGAAAATGAGTTTTTCAAAATCGTTTTTCTGCCCGGCATAATAAGGGTTAGCTTCAACTATTAATTGCTGACCGGGTTGGAAACTGACCATGCGATAAGGACCAGCACCAATTGGTTTTTGTGCATAGGTTTTTTCATCATACTTATCTGCAGAAACAATACCTAAAGAGCCAAGTACGTTCACAAACGTACTTTGTGGTGCTTTTAAGGTAATAGTGACATGTAAATCATCATCTGCTTTTGCAGAAAGAAAATTCCCCATATCTACTTTACCGCCACTTGCAGCCGCATTGTTATAAGTAAATACGATATCTTTTGCTGTGATAGGTAGACCATCAGAGAATTTTAAATCAGGCTTTAACGTTAATTTCCATGTTTTACCATCTTCACTTGGCTGATAGTCACTTAACATATTGCTATACCAAGAGAGATCCGCATTTTGCTTTAATAATGGGCTATGAAGAAGTAAATAGCTCCCATGACTCCACCCCAGCATGGGATCAAAACCTTCTGTGGGTTCTTCACCAATAGCCAATTTCAGCGTTTGAGCGGATGTTGCAAAAGGGATACTAAGTGCGGCTAAGCAAGTTAAGGTTACTAATGATTGCCGCCAACCAAACCGAATAGACATAAAAACATTCTCCGATTTTTTAGATACGACTTATCACCAGTCTCTAATCCCATAAGAAAAGAGGCTGAAATAAGATAAATAACAATGATGATTACGATGCTCAGCAATTGTTGCAGATAAAGAATAAATCAGTGGCATCATAATAAATTTTTTTATTCAACTACTCGAATAATATTCGACAGTTTATTGATTTTACATAAACTTTTATTAAGCAATAATACTCATTATGACAAACTTCTAGCGAGTGCACAGTATTTTTCTAATAAATAAGTTATATATTTACCATTGAATTTATCAGTGAGCGTAAAACGAAATAAAGTGACTTTTTAACGAAATTAAATTATTTCATTTTATTTAATATACAATGAAAATAAAAAAGGCACATTATTGTGCCCTCCTACGATTAGGAATTTAATATTTTCTTTAATTTAAAATAGCGCCGCCCTAAACGCCAACGTAATCTAAAATTTTTCGCATTTTTCCAAATTAATAACCATATTCCTCTATCAAAAAACTCTTTAACTATTTGTTTTTTAACTTCAATAGATTGAATAGAATTGATTGAATGAATAATCCCCAAACCTTCTTTTGCGATTTGCCAATAACATGCATTGATATTTTTCGCGACTTCCTTATGCTTTTGATTAATAGCATCAAGCATCTCTAATATTTTCATGTAATTACGAATTGTTCGAACATGAATAGTATCATTAGGTGTCGTATGAGAAATGGATTCAGAATGAATAAAGTAGTCATAGTAACGCTCATCAATATATTTAACACGCTTCGCTGTTAATAATACTTCTGTTGTCCATGGAATATCTTGATGATGTAAGCCAGGTTCAAAATAATAACCATGAGCAAGTAGAAATTCACGTCGATACATATTTAACCAAGTTACATGTAAGAATTTCTTAGAATTTAATGCCATTTTTAGCCATTGTGGTCCCGTTAAAACATCGGTTGAATGTAATCGACTAGATGGGAATATAGGACGAGAAGGACGTCCATCGGCATAAACATAATTACCATTACAAGTTAAAATATCTAAATCATCATTTTTAGCAATATTAAGCATTCTATCGTACATATTAGAATGAATTACATCATCAATATCAGGAAAAACAATATATTGTCCTTTAGAAATATTAAATCCTATATTACGTGCAACAGAAACACCTTGGTTTTCCTGATCAATAATAGTGACATTAGGAAATCTGTCTTTCCACTCTTGTAAGATTTTAAGTGAGTTATCTTTAGAACCATCGTTAACTAAAATAAGTTCCCAATCATCCAATTTAATAGACTTTAACCCATTGAAAAATTGATATAAAAATTTCTCTCCATTATAAATGGCAACCACAATACTCAGTTGAGGTATAGAAGAAAACATAACCCACCTTTTATATTCTTAGCAAAGAAAAGAAGCTTCCTCCTAAATAGTTAGTCTTTAAAATTAAAAAAAAAGTAATGAAATACTAAACTAGTATTCATTAATTCTTAATAAAAAATTAATTTTCAACTAACTAAAAGTGGAATTTGTATTTAATCAAGATAAGTATAATTAACTTCTTTTAATCTCTTATGAAGAAAGGGTTAAGGTGGTTTGTTTTTTAAAAGAAATAACTAAAGGAAAAATTAAGGTTAGCACATAAAAAGCATGTTATTAGCGCTATAACTTTATTTATTAATGAGTAATATAAGTATTATTAACACTCATTTTTATAGCTAATGAACAGTATCGGTGTCATTAACGAAAAACATCCGCAAAGCGGATGTTTTAGTTTTTATTTATATCTATAATTTTTGGATACTTGTTCTATTTTTATTCTTCGATATCTTCTTCATCACAAACTTCAAGTTCAGGAAAGTAATCAATTCGCCAAGACTTGATCCCTTGATAAACTTCATCAACAGCATTTTTGACCGCCTCGGTCATTGGGTAGTAAAAACCGACTAAATCGGGTTGGATCCCTAAAAAAGTGATATCAGGAATATCATCTTTTAATTGATCGATAAGAAAATTCAGCGGCATATTATGGGTGCTCATAATAAACATTTCCGCTATATAATCAGGATCTATCACCCTAATTTCGCCGGGATTTAAACCAATATCAGCAGCATCAACAATGACAACACATTGAGGTTGTAACGCTCTTACTTGATAAGAGACATTTTCAGGCGCGCTTCCCCCATTAATCACAATCCATCCCTCAATGGGATCAGCTTCCATTAACTCTGCAAGCAGAGGACCAGCTCCATCATCGCCCATCATGCTGTTACCGACCGTTAATACCACTTTAGGTGCTGTCATTGTGTTACTCATGGTTTTCTCTTTACAATCAAATAAATCGCAGGTTCTGCGTAGATCTCACCCAATAATTTAATTAGTGTTTGACTCCATTCACTAAAAATAGGATCGTCATTTTTAGTGAGAGGATCGAATGCCAATGCTAACAAGTGAGTATGTTCTGAATTAATATTGATTTCGCCAAATGTTAGTAATCCCTGCATTTTGCGCTTGGCTTCACCTTCAGGTAATAAATCAATCCACGCTTTATATTTTTCTAAAGGGCAAACTAATTCCGTTTTTAAACAGTCAATCATTCCCACATGGTGGCCAATTGCGAGTGAATAGTACATTACCTGTTGCGCTTGTTCAGGAATATCATCATCGCTATCAACAAACTTTTGTCTTAATGACCAAAAATAAACTTTAGCGTCATCAGGCATAAATTCCTCCTTGGCTTAATGAATAGACCAGACGTTTTACAATCTCTGATAAACGAGGATCGTTAGCTTGTCTCAACCATGCATCAACACGACCACTCACTTCTTGAATAGTGGCGCCTTCTAATAAGGTGAGGAAATGATCACTGATTTGTCTTCCTTGATAATAGCCAGCTAAACGACGTGCTTCACGCTCAATCATCACTCTAGCATCTAAAGGAATAGAAGGCAGAATTAGAGACGCTTTTTCATTCTCTACTTCAATGTGCGATTCGCCTTTTAATTTTTGGTCTAACAAACCCAGTGCAACAGCAAATCCATAAATCGTCGCCGCAGGTGTCGGAGGGCAACCGGGGATCCACACATCAATAGGCACGATAGATTCGCTACCACCCCATACACAATAGAGATCGTGGAAAATACCGCCACCACAGCCACAAGCGCCATAAGAGATACAGATTTTTGGATCTGGCGCTGATTCATAAGCACGTAATGCAGGAACACGCATCTGGCGCGTGACTGCGCCAGTAAATAATAAAATATCAGCATGACGAGGTGAGGCTACCACTTTGATACCAAAACGTTCAGCATCAAAAACCGGTGTAATTGCGGAGAAAATTTCAATCTCACAACCATTACAACCACCACAGTCAACACGATAAACATAAGCTGAACGCTGAATATCTTTCAACAATGTTTGTTTTAGCTTTTGCACCTGATCATCAAGGGTGATCGGTTGGCTAACATGATGATTAATGGGAATTTCTGGTAGACTCATTTTATTGTACTCCCGATCTCGCCCATACTAATATTTTCACGGCCATCAGATAACAAGTTATGTTTACGCTTACATTCAGGGCAGGTTTCAAATTGCGGTCGCATTGCTTCCACGGTATTTTCATCCCAACCAGATTGCACTAATAACGCCATCGCATATTCAACGGATTTTTTAGGGGTAAATGGCTGATGACACTCACGGCAATTCAATAACTTAAACGTTCCTTTAATATAAAGGTCTGATTTTTTCGTCACCGCCGTTTCAAACATATCCGATAAAACAATCGCTCTTGTTGGGCAAACTTCTTCACAACGACCACAGTAAATACAGCGACCAATAAACAGTTGCCAGTGACGCTCACCTGTTTCTAAATTGGTTTCCATAGTTAATGCATTAGCAGGACAAGCCGCAGTACAAGCACCACAAACAATACACTGCTGTGGATCATATTCAGGCTTTCCTCTAAAGCCATCGGGTAAATCCAAAGGCTTAAACGGATATTTGGTCGTTGCTTCGCCTGTTTTGATTATGGTTTTAAACAATTTTAACATCGTTCATTCCCTCACTTGAGCGGCGAATTTTTACGTTCGATGCTATAACGTTCAATTTCTTTATAAGAAACTGTTTTCGATTTACGTTTTTTCACATCGACGAGCGTTACCCTGTCAGTACAGGAATAGCAAGGGTCAAGGCTACCGATAATCAATGGCGCATCGGATACGGTATTTCCTTGCAACATATAACGTAATACAGGCCAGTTAGCATAAGTCGCCGCACGGCAACGCCAGCGGAATAATTTTTGGTTATCGCCCAACATACTCCAATGAACATCCTCACCGCGGGGTGCTTCGGTAAAGCCCAATGCAAATTTATAAGGTTGATAAGTGAAGCCTTCCGTTAATAACGGGCCTTCTGGCAGATTATCTAAAGCATATTCAATCATAGCCATTGAATCCAAGACTTCTTTAATACGAACCATCACACGGGAGAATACGTCGCCACCTTCATAACTAAAGAGAGTCAGTGGAAGATTGCCATAATCGGCAAATGGATGGTCAAAACGCACATCACGTTTAAAGCCACTCGCTCTGATCATAGGACCTACAGGACTAAAATCACGGGCAACCTTTTTGTCTAAAATACCCACACCAACAGTACGCTGTTCCATATTAGGCGCAGTGAGAAGAACATCAACAAGTTCAGTAACTTCACGACGCATTTCTCTTATTAATTGAATGGTTTTAAGGCGCTGATCTTTTAAGATATCGCGACGAATACCACCAATTAAGTTCAAGCCATACGTTTTACGTGCACCAGTGAGCATTTCTGCAATCTGCATTGATTTTTCACGAATGCGGAAAAACTGCATAAAACCAGTATCAAACCCCGTAAAGTGACTGGCTAAACCAATATTTAATAAATGACTATGAAGGCGTTCAACTTCTAATAAGATTGAACGAATGGTATGCGCACGACGAGGCACTTCAATGCCTAACGCATTTTCAACAGAAGTCACATATGCCACGCTATGTGTAAAACCACAAATCCCACACACGCGGTCTGATAAGAATGTCACTTCGTTATAACCCATACGGGTTTCAGCCAGTTTTTCCATACCCCGGTGAACATAGAACATTCGGTAATCAGCATCGACAATATTTTCACCGTCTACGAATAAACGGAAGTGCCCAGGTTCGTCTGAGGTAATGTGCATTGGGCCAATAGGTACTACGCGCGCATCTTGCTTACCGTCATTCACAAACGGGTAAGTCTCCGTTTCTGTCGTTGGTGCTGGACGTTGACGATAATCCATTGCATCTTTACGCAGTGGATACATCTCTTCAGGCCAGTCATCTGGAAGCACTAAACGGCGCTCATCAGGTAAACCTACAGGAATGAGTCCATACATATCACGAATTTCACGCTCCCCCCAAACAGCGGCAGGTACACGTGGTGTTACTGATGGAAATTCTAACGTGATTGGACTGACATGGGCTTTAACCACAACCCAGCATTTTTCACCCTCTTCCATTGATAATGCGTAATAAACGGCATAATCCCCATTTAAACTACGCTCATCATTGCCAAATAAAACAGGTAACCAACCCCCTAAACCGTAATATAGATACTCCACCACTTCAGGAAGTGATCCCGTTTTTACTGTTATCGTCAATTGATCAGCAGTTTGTCGCTCTTCATCAAGGACAGCTGATGGGAATTTCTCTCGAACTTTGGCAACATAATCTGCACCCAGTTCTTTTCCCTCTTTTCTACTGACATAATTTTGGTAGCTCACGTTACATCTCCTGAACTGATGTGGATTGATTGCTGATTAAAGTTGTTGGCCATGCATAAGTTGGTGACTCATTTTTATCGAGATTCATCACGATATTAGCGGCATTTTCTAACAGCTCGCTGACAGGTTTAGGAATATGAGTTCCCATTAACAGCATAAGGGCAATCAAAATGACCATTGGTAATGTGGTTAAAATCCCCAGCTCACCTTTAGCAACAACATCAGGTTTTGGACCAAAAACAGTTTTAGCCACCATACGAACTAAACCACCTAATACTATGGTTAGTAACAATAATAGTAGAATAGTTAAACCGATGTGTTGAGAAGCTAAACCTGCCACAACAATCATAAACTCACTGATAAAGACGTTGAATGGAGGCATGCCCCCTAACGCTAACGCACCACCAGCAAAAAGGGCTGCACTTAATGGCATCACTTTAAACATGCCTTTCACGACATTTAAATCACGCGTACCGTATTTCAATAACACGTTACCAGAGCCACAGAACAACAGCGCTTTCGCTAAACTGTGGTTTAAGGTGTGAAATAAAGCAGCCAAAATACCGATTGGTCCGCCAATCCCTAACGCGACGGCGATTAATCCCATGTTTTCCACACTGGAATACGCTAAAAGACGCTTCATATCGCGCTGAATAAGAATAAAGAACGCCGCAATAGCCACAGAGAGGAAGCCAAAAATTAACAGTAAGTTACGAGTGAACTCGGTGCCAATAGCCGCATCAATAATGATGTAGTAACGAATGATGATTAATAGTGCACAATTCAGTAACACCGCCGATAACAGCGCACTGACAGGGCTTGGTGCTTCACTGTGCGCATCGGGCAACCAAGCATGCATAGGGAATAACCCTGTTTTGGTACCAAAACCGATTAAAATAAAGACAAAAGCTAAATGCATCAGTGTTGGATCTAACTGGTCTGTATATTTCAACACTTCAGTCCAGAAGATAGCCTGATCTGGATCAGGCATAAAGCTTGCGGCATTGGCATATACCAAAATAGTACCGAAAAGACCAAACGCCACACCCACACTACAAATGATGATGTACTTCCACGCTGCTTCCAGAGAAGAACGTTGACCATAAATTCCGACTAAGAATGCAGAGCTTAGGGTTGTTGCTTCAATGGCCGCCCACATTAAGATCAAGTTATTACTCGTGATTGCTAATAACATGGTGAATAAAAATAGGTGGAAGAATCCATAGTAGTTACACAAAGTGCGTACTGAGATTTCACCCTCATCCACTTCGTGACTCATATAACCAATAGAATAAAGCCCCGTTAAAAAGCCGATAATGCCTAAGATGGATAGGAATAATGCGCCTAGGCTATCAACGTGAACCCAATTAGCAGCAGCCAATATTTCGCCATGAGACATGACATCTGCCACAGTCCCTAACGCAGCGATTAACAATACGGTGATACCAATAGCATGAATACCCGTCACAACAGGACGCGCACCCGCTTTTAATAACGGACTTAGAAACGCCAGTATTGAAAATACCAACGGTGCAAACATTAAAATAGTTAACATGGTTGTTTGGTTCATCTCCTCACCCCTTCAGCGCGGTCAGTTGATCCACGTTCAGTGTGTTGAGCGTGCGGTAAATCTTACGAGCCAACACTGCCATTACAATCACAGCAAAGATGGCGTCAGTGGCGATACCGATTTCGACTAGTTCTGGTGCTCTCCACGCTAATAGTGCCAGTGTTAAGTGAGAGCCGTTTTCCATTAAGCAGTAACCAAAAGCTTGTTTTAGGATATTTCGTTGAGTCACGATACAAAGCAGACCCAACATAAAGTGTCCCAAAGAAACTGCGAGTGCAGGTTTCAAATCGACAACCATTGGTATTTGAATTGGCTCAACCACAAACCAGCTTAGAATGACGATAACAGCCGCCAACAACATTAAGAGTGCAGGGCTAATAACACTGATATTCGCACTAGGATCCGATAACTTACGGAATGCAAATCCTAAAATAAGTGGCACAAGCAGAACTTTAGTAAAGAAGGCGGTAATTGCCCACAGAGTCAGTTGGTGTGCATCTAACGTATTGGCCAAGGTGACAAAAATCATCACCAAGACGAAAGATTGCAATGCATAGAACCAACAAGAAGCAATCGGCTTTTTCGCGCCAATGACCAATAGCGAAGTTATCATCATTAACCCCGCCAAATTGTTTACGATAAGTGCTCCAGTCATGATTTATCTCCCTTATCCTAGCCAAGTGACTGCGATAACACTGGATGCAAAGGACATAATAATCAGTATTCCAATGACAATTTGCATTGCCATAGGAACTGGCTGTCCTTCCTCAACCTCTTTACTGAGTTTGCCCGGCACAACACGACCAAACCAGTAGATAAACCAAGTGAAGCTAGCCACAGATTCAATCAACACTAGCACCATAATTGGTGTCATCACCCAGAAAATACTCGACAATTCAAAGCCTGCGGCAAAAATTGGGAATTTACTAAAGAAGCCATTAAGTGGTGGAACACCTGCAATTGCCAGCGCAGCAACACAAAAACCCACGCCCAATAATGGATATTTATTAATTAGCCCTTTTAAGCGAGGCAACATACGAGTACCACAGCTATAACTCAACGCACCCGCAACTAAGAAGAACAAGCTTTTAGCGAAGGCATGGTTAAAGATATAAGCAATACCGCCTTCAAACGCTTCGCGTGGTCCAAAGATAGAGATAGATAATGCGAGAAAGATATAAGAGAGCTGAGTAATCGTTGACCATGCTAATAGGCGTTTCATATCTTTTTGTGGCAGATACATCATAAAGCCATAAATCAGCGTGATTACTGCCATGGTAATACCTACCCATCCAATAAGATGAGGAACATCACCATCTGCTGACATAATTGCACGAGCAAAGATATAAACACCGACTTTCACCATTGATGCTGCATGTAAGTAAGCACTTACAGGGGTTGGAGCTTCCATTGCATCAGGTAACCAAGCTTGTAGCGGTAATTGAGCTGATTTCCCCCAAGCCGCAAAGAGAATACCGCCAAACACAATCAGTTTGGTTGATTCATCTAAGGTTGCAATGGCGGTTAATTCAAATGTACCCGTACTGACAAATAAGGTTGCAGCCGCAAGATAAAGACCGATTGAAGCAACGTGAGTGATCAATAATGCCTTCATTGCTGAGCGGAGTGATTTTTCAGATTGGTAGTAACCGATTAATCCCCAAGAACAACCCCCTGTGATTTCGAAAAACAGGAGTTGGCCCAAGATAGTTGATGAAAGCACTAGACCTGCCATCGCACCAATAAAGATCAGCAGGAAGGCATAATAGCGACGAGTCCCTTCATGAGGATGCTCACGGTTGCCATCAGTCAGATAACCCGTGGAGTATAAACTCACCAGTAATCCTAAGAACACAACAGCGAAAGCAATCAAGGTACTCACACGGTCAATGGTAAAACCAAAGAGTGCAATATCACCATATTGTACTAGCGTAATTGTCGTATCGACTTTACCTTCAGCGAGAAACTGCCAACCTAAAGCAACCGTTCCTAATGTGGCTAATAAAGCGAACAGTGTACATAACCACTTCGCCATCCGATTTGGCATTAAGGACGTAATCAGCGCCCCCGCAAATGGGATGAGTAAGGTCGCAAGAGCTATATTTTCCATTGTAATCATCGCTCCTTATAGACCAGTTAAATAGAAAACAAGAGCCAGTGCTGCAACACCGAATCCTAACCATGTCACATGGTGAGTTAGCAGGAAGCGACCACGCGCTAAACTGTTTTCAACCAATGACGCTAATACAAACACCACTAACAATTTCACCGCCATTAAAACTAACGCTATGATCAGTGCAATGAAGGTGAATTCTGTTGCTTTACCGAAAGGAATAAATATGGCTAAGAACAGTTCAGCTACTACGACTTGTTTTAAGCCAAGACCCAATTTCACCATGGCAAAACCAGAGCCTGAATACTCAGTTAATGGCCCTTCTTGTAACTCTTGTTCAGCTTCAGCAACGTCAAAGGGCATTTTGCCCATTTCGATAAATGCCGCAAAAGCACAAGCTAATAAGGCTAACAATGTGGCTGTAGGTGATACCCAACCTTGAGCCAGTGTTGCACTGATGGTGCCAACGTTGGTTGAACCCACAATCAAAGCCACCACAATCAGTGATAACACTAAAATTGGCTCAACTAACACACCCAGTGTTAATTCACGGCTAGCACCAATACCAGCAAATGGACTTCCTGAATCCAGACCAGATAAAGAGAAGAAGAAACGATAAAGTGCAAACAGATAAATCAGTGCAATAAGATCAGCCGCACCCGCAAACAGTGATGTTGCAGTAAAGACGGGCAGTGCCATAGCAACCACTAACATACTTCCGAGTAACACATACGGCATCACTTGGAAAATCACACCAGATTGCTCAGGCGCTACTGATTGGCGTTTAAATAACTTAAAGATATCTCGATAATCTTGCAAAATTCCAGGGCCTCGACGCGAATGCATCTTGGCACGAATTGTGCGCGAAATACCTGTACATAATGGGGTTATCGCCAGCAAAAAGAGTGCTTGTATTAGTGCGAATATTCCCATCATTAACGTAGGTGCTTCTTGGAAAGTCATAAGTCCCTCTCCTTACGCTGCGATGACTAAAAGCAAGATGACCAGCGCTGCGACAACGTAGAGACAATAGAGTCTGAAATCCCCACCTTGTAGGCATTGGATACGTTTTGCAAAGCGTTGGATACCACGAACCAGAGGATAAATAATGCGTTCATCCCAGAATGGTTCGACCTTTTCAGCACCGAGCTGTGTTTTATTAAAACCACGAGACAGCAATGGAGATGGATCAAGTTGTTTACGCATACGATAAAGTGGTGCAAACATACTACGTAACGCTTGAGTAAAGCCACCTGCTGACACTGCCATGTCTTTTTCCCATACATAACCACACGCCCAAGGATCACCTTTACGACGAAACGCAGGTTGATTGCCTTTCAGGCCGAGATAAATCAGGAATGGGATAAGCGGTAAGGCAATTAATAAAACAAATGTTAATGCTGGAGAGAACATTGCTTGTGATGCGGTATCAGGAACAAGCATTGCGCCTTGAGTCACGGTTAATGCGCTGGTTTCGCTAAGTGACATTGCAATATTTGCAATAATTGGCGCAACAAAAGCAGCCCCCACACCTAACACAACACAGAAAAGTGCTAATAAACCCATTGCAATCGTCATTGGTAAAGGCACTTCTTTCGCTTTTGTTGCTTGTTCGCTACGCGGGCCACCACAGAAACTAACACCATAGACCTTAACGAAACACATTGCCGCTAATGCCCCTGTAATTGCCAACATAATAATGGCAATTGGGCCACTTAAGCGCATTACAAAGTTACCTTCGTAACTCATCGAGAAAAGAGATTGATAGGTATACCATTCACTAACAAAACCATTTAATGGTGGTAACGCTGAAATCGCCATACAACCAATTAGAAAGGCTGTTGCGGTATAAGGCATTAGTTTTGCTAAGCCCCCCATCTTATCCATATCACGAGTGTGAATTTGGTTAATAATGGCACCTGCACCAAGGAATAATAATCCTTTGAACACCGCATGGTTTAATAAGTGATATAAAGCACCTAACAGACCAAGTGCTGCTATAACAGGATGATCAGTTGCCATTCCTACCATGCCAACACCCACACCCATTAAAATGATGCCGATATTTTCAACAGTGTGCCATGCGAGTAAGCGTTTTAAATCATGCTCTGCTAAGGCGTACATAACACCTAATACAGAAGAAACAGCACCAAACCCAAGAACAACAATGCCCCACCACATTTCGGTGGCACCTAATAAATCGATACCGACTTTGATTATCCCAAAGATACCAATTTTAACCATTACACCTGACATTAATGCCGATGCGTGTGAAGGCGCTGCAGGGTGAGCTTTTGGTAACCAACTGTGTAATGGCAACATACCTGCTTTGGCACCAAAACCAAAGAAACCCAGTAAGAACACTACAGAGGCCATTGCAGGTGAAAGAGAGAGTTGACGGAATGAATCAAAATCAAGGCTACCACTTTCACGCCACATCAAGAAGAAGGCAATCATGATTAACACGGAGCCTGCGTGAGCGATAAAGAAGTAAAGTAAACCTGCGTGAATAGATTCGTCATCTTGATCAGCAATCACTAAGAACCAAGAAGCCAGCGACATCATTTCGAATAGGATAATAAAGTAGAACGCATTATCCATCACCACTAAGCCAACCATAGAAGCAATAAACAGATTCATAAAGAATCCCATGCTCCAAGCGCCACGTCCTTTATATTCTTGCACATAAGCAAGAGAATAAAGTGCACATACACTGACCAATAATGAAATAACGAACACCATAAAGGCGCCTAACATATCCATACGTACTACGAAGGCTGCAAATTCAAATGGGCCTGCCGCGGTAAAAGTGGCGATCTCACCACCCAAAATAACCGGTAATGCACTTAAAACACCTAAAACACCGCCGATGATTGCGCTGATCCCTGAAATAAGGATTGCCAACCCTTCCTGTTTCTTTAAAAACAGTGCAATAACGCCACCAACAACATACAGGATGACTGACCACAGCAGTAACTGAAGAGGTTCCATATTACTTCCGCTCCTGTGTCAAAGTAGATAAATCGTCAAGACTTGTGACAGGTTCCATCACAGAATCTAAGCGACGCGTTTTCATCTGCTCTTCAAGTTTGTCTTCTTCAACTAAATGCAATGCATCTGTCGGACACACCTTGACACAAGCAGGACCTTCATCAGAGAAAGCACATAAATCACATTTCACTGCAATAGCACGGACACCCACATTCCATGCAAGAAATGGGTTGGTTGTTGGAAGGCTTGCTGGCACATCCGCCAACATCTCTTCAGGAACAAAATGTTCAAAAACCGCTGGTAAGTTAACGGGCTTACTGCCTGATGGTGTAATTGCCCCAAAGGGACAAACCAAACCACATAACTTACAGCCAATACACAGGCTCTCATTAAGAAAGATCATATTATCTTCATGAGTGATGGCATTGACTGGGCACACGCGAGCACAAGGAGCATCCTCACAGTGCCGACAAAGCATCGGTGCTGTTTGATCCTCCACTTTTACCACTGTAAGACGCGGATGCGCCTGTAACCCCACAGCTTGGTGAACTTCTGAACAAGCTGCCATACAGGTATTACACCCTATGCATCGTTGTGGCTCTGCAATTACAAAGCGATTCATTCGCCACATCCTCCGAGAAAAACGTTTAACAGCATTACTGTCGTCAATTTTTCTTTAGATGAAGCATATTTCATGCCAAGAGAGGTTCTAATTTATTTACGATAAAAATCATTGAGATAGAAATATAAGAAGGGATTAAGAATGACGTATCGACAATAATGACGTTGACAGTAAGTGGTGAGTTATAAACAACAATTTTGTCGTCACTATGATTAGATATCAAAAATAGCGGAGCATAGAGAAAAAAATGGCTGAATTATCGTTAGATAACTCAGCTAAGTTCAAATACGTAATATTAATATTTTCTTTTATAACATAAAATTAAGGCATTAAAGGCGATACCAGTGGTGTTCTTTCATCATTAACCACTTTACCAAAACGTGCACTGCCCGCATTCCAATCGGTGATTGCTTGTTGAATTTCTTCCTTACTACGACCAATAAAATTCCACCACATCAAAATATTTTCCTTTAAAGGTTCGCCACCTAAAAAAAGAACTTTAGTATCATCGCTTAATTGAATAACTAACGATGACTCATGTTGTGTACTAATATAAGCAAGTTCATTAGCTGTAAAAATTTCACCTTTAATGGTCATTTCGCCCGTTAAGACAAAAAGTCCATATTCATATTTAGGATTTAATGATAAGGAAATACCCGTAGCATGTTTTGCCATAATATCCATGCCAACCATGGGTAATAAACATAATACGGGAGAGTTGTAGCTTTGATAATCACCGATTAATAACGTGAAGTCAGCGCCATCAGCTTGCCATTTAGGTAGTTCAGGATAGTGATCAAAGCGCGGTGGCATATTTCTTTTATCGTTTGGTAGCACTATCCATAATTGCGCCAGATGGACCTCTTTTTTATCGCCGTGACTATCTTCTGAATGGCTAATACCGAGGCCTGCTGTCATCAAATTAACTTGTTGAGGGCGAATAACTTGCTGAAAACCGAGACTATCGCGATGTAAAACTTCCCCTTCTAACATCCAAGTAAAAGTTTGTAAGCCAATATGGGGATGTGGCGAAATGGCTAATTTATCGATAGAGTCATTAAAAACAGTAGGGCCTAAATGATCAAGAAAACACCAAGGCCCAATTAAACGTTGTTTTTTATCAGGTAAAGCACGATAGGTTTCAATCCCTCCAACATCTCGCATTTTAGAGGTAATACGTAATGGGGCATTTACTGCATCATCGTGTTGATGTTCCACTGTTCACCTACTTTTAATTTCTTGTTGAGTCATAAAAATGCTTTGTTTATTATTTTAATATAGATACTAAATCTTTACCTATTTTATAAGCAAAATATATCACTTAGTAAAAAATAAGCCTGAATATTCAGGCTTATAAAGGTGAGTCATTAAACTTGACTTAATTTTTATAAATTCTCTTTTCTACTTGTTTCATTGAATTTAAGCCAGATTGTAAATCTTCCGGTGTTGCTTCTGAAAAACCGTCTGTAAAGGTTGCTGATAAATAAGCGTCAACCATCATTTTTGCTTTAAATGGGGTAATTAATAATCCTCCCATAGCGAGAATATTACAGTTATTTATAATTTTACAAAAACGAGCACTGGTAACGCTTTCACAGACACCACAATAAACATTTTTATGTTTATTCGCACTGATACTCACCCCCATTCCTGTACCACAGAAAACAAAGCCAATATATTCAGGATGTTCAGAAATAATCGAACCAACTTTATCACCTACATCACAATAGCCAATAGGGCCTAATTCTGTGAGATCTTTTATTGTGTAGTTTTTTTCTGATAAATAAGATTTAATCGTGTTTTTAAGCTCAAATCCTGAAGGATCTGCCCCCATAATAATCATTTTATTTTCCATATAGCCTCCTAAATGAATTTAAGGTCTACGGGTAAATATAAGGCATTGATAACATTAGAATTGAAAAAAAATCAACACCTATTCTTTATATTCAATCTAAATAAAGTATAGATTATAATTCTGTTATCTGTTTTTTAATATGGGAAATTTATAAAAAGAAGAAATAGAAACTTATTCTATATATAAGATCTTCAACCTATGAAATAGGTGATTTTTATTGCAGTATAAATATAGATAATAAAAAAATAAAAGAGATATATCAAAGTAAATGTCTATATAGAAAGGGTTTCCCTAGTACAAAAATATAAAATAAAGATCAATAATATTACAGGATTAATGTTTTTATCTATACTCTTCAATATCTCTTAAAGGAAAGTCAAAATAACTTAAAATAAATATTGCTGTGGATTATCTTTACCAAAATAACCGACACATTCATTCTAAGAAAATGGTTATTTTTTACCAATTCCAATATTGAATATAGCATTCAGTTTTGGCATTCAAATATAATAAAGGGATAAATAAATTAGGCACAAAATAATAACATAGAAAATAAAATAATGTAGTAATACAAATCACTCAGTTTTTTAGAAAGAATATACCGTCTATTATTCAATATTTATCAATTAAAATAAAAAAATACCGCAAATAGTTAACATTATCTGCGGTAATTAATTATTGTACTTGATATTGTAACTCAGTAAAATAATCTATACGATTATTTTACACGTGATACGTATTCACCTGAACGAGTATCAACTTTAATAACTTCACCGATTTGTACAAAAAGTGGAACTTTAACAACAGCCCCTGTACTTAATGTTGCAGGCTTACCACCAGTACCCGCAGTATCACCTTTCAGGCCAGGATCAGTATCAACGATTTCTAATTCAACGAAGTTTGGTGGAATAACAGCAATAGGGCGGTTATCCCACAGTGTTACGATACACTCTGCTTGGTCGATGAGCCATTTAGCATTTTCGCCAACGGCTTTCTCGTCTGCGGCTAATTGTTCAAAGGTTTCGTTATTCATGAAATGCCAGAACTCACCGTCGTTGTATAGGTAAGTTAAGTTGATATCCATGACATCAGCACCTTCTGCTGAATCAGTAGATTTAAATGTTTTTTCCAGTAATTTGTTAGAAATCAGTTTACGCAGACGCACACGAGCAAATGCCTGACCTTTACCTGGTTTAACAAATTCACATTCAGTAATGACGGCTGGCTCGCCATCTAACATGATTTTAAGACCTGAACGAAAATCGTTGGTATTATAAGAAGCCATGAATATCCTCTAACTTTTTTAATTTAAAATGGCATAGCCAAAAAATGGCACACATTGTAACTCATAATCACCCCACCAGAGAAGTCTGGTTAACACAACTCGCGCAGGCAATCAGTGATCCTGTTGAATTACTCCAACTTTTAGCATTGGAACATCACGCTGATCTCCAAAAAGGGGCTCAGGCGCGACGGCTTTTTCCGCTACGGGTTCCCCGTGAATTCGTTGCACGCATGAAAAAAGGCGATCCTAACGATCCATTACTTTTACAAGTATTAACTGCAAATGCTGAATTTACCCTAACACCGGGATTTTCTACGGATCCGTTAGATGAGCAACAAAATGCGGTGCCAGGTTTATTACATAAATATCAGAATCGTGCATTGCTTCTGGTCAAAGGTGGTTGCGCTGTCAATTGTCGCTACTGTTTTCGTCGTCATTTTCCTTACGAAGATAACAAAGGAAACAAAGCGAATTGGCAAAAGGCAATAGAGTATATCAAAAATAACCCAAAACTCGATGAAATCATCTTCTCCGGGGGAGATCCTCTGATGGCAAAAGATGATGAGCTTGATTGGTTAATCACACAATTAGAAGCCATTCCTCATCTTAAACGTTTACGCATCCATTCTCGTTTACCTGTGGTGATTCCTGCTCGTGTCACTGATGTACTATGTCAGCGCTTACAACAATCACGTTTGCAGAATATTATGGTACTGCATACAAATCATGCGAATGAAATTAATGACGTATTACGAGAAGCGTGCTTAAAGCTAAAGAAAGCCAATGTCACTTTATTAAATCAAGGTGTGTTATTGCGAGGTGTTAACGACAACGCTGAAGTTCTCGCAGAATTAAGTCGCGCCCTGTTTGATGCAGGCGTTATGCCTTATTACTTGCATGTTCTAGATAAAGTACAAGGGGCGGCTCACTTTATGGTGCCAGACAGTGAAGCTAGAGAGATTATGAAAGGACTTATGAGCTTAGTATCAGGTTATATGGTACCTAAACTTACTCGTGAAATTGGTGGTGAACCAAGCAAAACATTGTTAGATCTCGGATTACGCCAACAATAATCAATATCGCAGAAACAAAAAAGCTGTAGTTCAATTCATTATGAAGTGACTACAGCTTTTTATTTTCTATTAGTAGACTAATAAATAATGAATAATTTACCTGCCTTTATTGGCATTTATAAACTTGCCCACTCATTTTGCTATCTAATGGTGCAAAGCTATCAACGAAACTGCCTGCGCCAGTACCAACGTTAAAAATAACGTTACCGCCCATTGCCGCTGCTTTATTACGTAAATCATTAGCAGCACCACGCAGTGATTGACTTTCAGTACGGGAACCTGATAACCAGTTATTTTGAACACCTGTCACTGTTCCTAATAATTGGCACTCACTGCCTGGTTGCGTATCAGTGATTTGTACCTGTGAGCCCGCAGTGGTTAATGTGTTTGTTGCAGAACAGCCCGCTAATAACAACGCAGTAGCTCCCAATAACAATTTAATTCGCATGATCCCCTCATTTATTTGAGTGTCCGTTTAGTTACGACAACAATATACCTTGTCATCCCTCTGATGCGCAAAAATAAATCATTATTACTATCTCACATTAGCCAATAGCCTTAAGATATTATTTTCGCTTTACACTTATTTTAACGTACAAATTCGGCTTTGAGATAGACAAAGCAACAATGCATCTATTCTACACCGCTTTTAGGCTTTTAAAACAATCTGACCTATTTTCAGCCTGCACAGTGCGAGAATGAACACATTATTTGTTCATTTTTTTAAAATTGTCAGACAATCAATCCCCTCTGCCGAATAATATTGCCCCAAAAATAAACGTGGTGAAATAAAGAGAAATACAAAAACAAGTGAATAAAAAGCCACCTCAAAACACAAAATAGGCCAACAGGCACCTACCACAACTGGGAGCAACGACAAAGGGTTTTTTCTGACAGTGAGCGGGATAACCACACATAATGACAGCAAAAGAAAGGCAATGACAACTACAACAACGATCTGTTATCTCATAAAATGACATAAAAAAACCGAGCCTAAGCTCGGTTTTTTTATGTAAAACAGTAAGCTGATGAATTACATCATGCCGCCCATTCCACCCATGCCGCCCATACCACCAGCGCCACCTAAATCCATTTTATCATCTTTAGGTAAATCAGTGATCATTGCTTCTGTTGTGATCATCAGACCTGCGATAGATGCAGCAAATTGCAGTGCAGAACGAGTGACTTTAGTAGGATCTAAGATACCCATATCAATCATATCGCCGTAAGCATCCGTTGCAGCGTTATAACCGTAGTTACCTTCACCTGCTTTCACGTTGTTTACAACAACTGAAGGTTCTTCACCTGCGTTAGCAACGATTTGACGCATTGGCGATTCCATTGCACGTAATGCAACGCGGATACCTACTGTTTGTTCTTCGTTATCACCAACCATCTCACGTAGCGCGTTAGCAACACGAACCAGCGCAGTACCACCACCCGCAACAACGCCTTCTTCAACTGCTGCACGAGTTGCATGCAGAGCATCGTCAACACGAGCACGTTTTTCTTTCATTTCCACTTCAGTTGCTGCACCGACTTTAATTACTGCAACACCGCCCGCTAATTTAGCGACACGTTCTTGTAATTTTTCACGGTCATAATCTGAAGTTGCATCTTCGATTTGTTGACGGATTTGAGATACACGGCCACTGATTGCGTCTTGATCACCTAAACCATCAATAATAGTGGTAGTGTCTTTGTTGATAACAACACGTTTTGCTTGGCCTAAATCTTCTAACGTTGCTTTTTCTAACTCCATGCCGATTTCTTCAGAAATCACAGCACCGTTAGTTAACGTTGCGATATCTTGTAACATTGCTTTACGGCGATCGCCAAAGCCAGGAGCTTTAACCGCAGCAACTTTAACGATACCACGCATGTTATTCACAACTAATGTTGCCAGTGCTTCACCTTCAACATCTTCAGCGATGATAAGTAGAGGTTTGTTGGCTTTAGCAACTGCTTCTAGAACAGGCAGTAACTCACGGATATTTGATACTTTTTTATCAACTAACAGAATGAATGGGTTTTCTAATTCTGCTGTACCTGTTTCAGGTTTATTGATGAAATAAGGAGACAGATAACCGCGGTCAAACTGCATACCTTCAACAACATCTAGCTCATCTTCTAAGCCAGTACCTTCTTCAACAGTAATAACCCCTTCTTTACCGACTTTATCCATCGCTTGTGCGATCAAAGTACCAACAGTTTCATCAGAGTTTGCTGAAATTGTACCAACTTGAGCAATCGCTTTAGTATCTGAACATGGAACAGACAGTTTTTTCAGTTCTTCGACTGCGGCAATAACCGCTTTGTCGATACCACGTTTCAGATCCATTGGGTTCATGCCTGCGGCAACTGCTTTTAAGCCTTCGGCAATGATTGATTGTGCTAATACTGTTGCAGTTGTAGTACCATCACCTGCCGCATCATTAGCTTTAGAAGCAACTTCTTTCACCATCTGCGCACCCATGTTCTCGAATTTATCTTCGAGTTCAATTTCACGTGCTACAGATACACCATCTTTAGTAATAACTGGTGCACCGAAAGATTTATCTAAAACAACGTTGCGACCTTTAGGGCCTAAAGTTACTTTAACTGCATCTGCAAGAACATTAACACCACGTAACATTTTATTACGAGCATCTACACCGAATTTGACGTCTTTAGCTGCCATCGTATATTTCCTTTGAATTCGTTCAGTTTAAGAAGATCTTAAAAGAGAAAAATTATTCTTCTACAATTGCTAAAATGTCGCTTTCAGACATGATAAGCACGTCTTCGTTATCAATTTTTTCTGTTTTAACGCCATAACCGTCGTTAAAAATTACGATATCGCCAACTTTAACATCTAGTGGTTTAACGTCGCCGTTTTCCATAATACGGCCTTGCCCCACGGCTAAGATTTCGCCACGAGTAGATTTACCCGCTGCAGTGCCAGTGAGAACGATACCGCCTGCTGATTTAGCTTCGACTTCTTTACGTTTAACAATAACACGGTCATGTAATGGACGAATCTTCATTAATAGTGCTCCTATAAAAAAGTCCATATCAGGATTAAGGTTGATACCAGTGCCTAAGATGAACCAGTACCATGACGATACAGGTGGGGGCATCCGGTAAAACTTCAAGGGGAGAAGTGTGTTTTTTTTTCAAATTTTCCCCTTTTTAGTCGATTATGCTTTGGGCTAATTATTTTTTGTCAGAAAAATGGTCATTATTCTGATCTTCGCCCTTATTATTCAATTGGTTACTTGGTGAATCTTCTTTGCGCTGATACTCACCTTCAAAAGTGGTGCCATTCTGATGTGAAGAAAATCCGCCTTGAGTATGACCTGCTGAATAAACACGAATACGAGAAATCAATTTAGTCACTAGCAGTGCTTGCAATGGTGGCAGTAATAACAGTAATCCCAAGAAGTCAGTAAAGAAGCCTGGGATCAACAATAGAATACCTGCCAATATTAACGAAACACTTTTCACCATTTCAGCAGCAGGTACTTCTCCTACCGCTAATTTTTGTTGCATTGAAGCAATATTTTTTACGCCCTGATTTTTTACCAATGAGACACCAACACAAGAAGTCAGCACCACAAGGAAGAGTGTTGTCAGTACGCCAATAGAAGATGCCACATTGACGAAAATAACAGCTTCTATATAAATAAGAAGACAGATAACAATTAATGGGAGCCAACGCACGTGGTTCTCCTTTTTATAAAAAAAGATTCATATTATTAATAGAAAGGAGTGTGAACTACATCTAAGCTGATGGTTTACGAACTCGCTTTTTCTTAGTTTATCTACATAATAATGGGGAGCCTAACACTCCTTTTCAAGGGGTATTAAAAAGAGAAGTAGAACTGTAAAATCCATGAGATAGATCACAAAAAGAAAATATTTAGACGTTATTTACGTATAAAGTGATCCAGCTTAAAGGTATTTGTTCACAACCCGAATATGATCATGTCAGTACCAAGCAAAACGGTAAGTTATATTACATTATTAACCGTTAACGATATATTTTATTAACAAGCGCATAACTAGACAGTTAAAATTTTAATAAGAAGGTTCTCATGTCAAATAAAACTCGTATCGAAGAAGACCTGTTAGGTAAAAGAGAAGTTCCTGCTGATGCTTACTACGGCGTCCATACTTTACGTGCAATTGAAAACTTCTACATCAGTGATCGTACCATCAATGATGTTCCAGAATTCATCCGCGGTATGGTCATGGTGAAAAAAGCAGCAGCATTAGCAAACAAAGAACTTCACACTATTCCTCGTGAAATCGCTGATACGATTATCAAAGCCTGTGACGTAGTATTAGAAACAGGTAAACACATGGATCAATTCCCAGTTGATGTATTCCAAGGCGGTGCAGGTACTTCATTAAATATGAATACCAATGAAGTTATCGCAAACATCGGTCTGGAATTAATGGGTCACCAAAAAGGTGAATACCAATACCTGAACCCAAATGACCACGTCAATAAGAGCCAATCAACAAACGACGCTTATCCTTGTGGTTTCCGTGTAGCGGTTTATAACTCTGTAATCAAGTTAACTGAATCTATCGAACTGCTGAAAGCAGGTTTTGATAGAAAAGCGGTTGAGTTTAAAGATATCCTGAAAATGGGTCGTACTCAATTGCAAGATGCTGTACCAATGACTTTAGGTCAAGAATTCCACGCTTTCTCTGTATTAATGAAAGAAGAAATCAAAAACCTGAAACGTACTGCTGAGTTACTGTTAGAAATGAACTTAGGTGCAACAGCTATCGGTACTGGTCTGAATACAGCGCCTGGTTACCAAAAACTGGCTGTTGAAAAATTAGCAGAAGTAACTGGTTTAGCCTGCGTTCCAGCAGAAGACTTAATTGAAGCAACTTCTGACTGTGGTGCTTATGTAATGGTTCACGGCGCATTAAAACGTTTAGCTGTGAAAATGTCTAAAATCTGTAATGACTTACGTTTACTGTCCTCTGGTCCTCGTGCAGGTCTGAAAGAAATCAATCTTCCAGAACTACAAGCAGGTTCTTCAATCATGCCAGCTAAAGTAAACCCAGTCATTCCAGAAGTTGTTAACCAAGCTTGCTTTAAAGTTATCGGTAATGACACTTGTGTCACTATGGCTGCTGAAGCAGGTCAATTACAATTAAACGTAATGGAACCAGCAATCGGTCAAGCAATGTTCGAATCAATTTCTCTGTTAAGCAACGCTTGTCGTAACTTAGTAGAAAAATGTGTTGATGGCATCACTGCGAATAAAGAAATCTGTGAACACTTCGTCTTCAGCTCAATCGGTATCGTTACTTATCTGAACCCATTCATTGGTCACCATAATGGCGACATCGTTGGTAAGATTTGTGCAGAAACTGGTAAGAGCGTACGTGAAGTTGTTCTAGAACGCGGTTTATTAACCGAAGAACAACTGGATGATATCTTCTCTATCGAGAACTTAAAAAACCCGGCTTACAAAGCAAAACGCTTCGATGATTAATAATTATGTTTTATAACATGACACTGTTAAACATAAGAATGAGCTCTTAAAAATACAAGGCACGGACTCTTTAAGAGACGTGCCTTTTTACTTGATTGTAAAAACAAAAATTTAACTTATCTTTCTCATTTTTTTAATTATCTCAAGGAGTAAACGCTATGCTAGCCGTAGAATTGATTATCGTTCTGCTGGCCATTTTCCTCGGTGCGAGACTTGGGGGAATTGGTATCGGGTTTGCCGGTGGTTTAGGGGTTTTAGTTTTAGCTGCTATCGGTGTTAAACCTGGTTCAATCCCTTTTGATGTTATCTCCATCATTATGGCTGTTATTGCCGCAATCTCTGCGATGCAGGTTGCTGGTGGTTTGGATTACCTTGTTGGCCAAACTGAAAAACTGTTAAGACGTAATCCAAAATACATCACAATTCTTGCGCCAATTGTGACTTATTTCTTAACACTATTTGCAGGTACAGGGAATATCTCTTTAGCAACACTGCCCGTTATCGCAGAAGTTGCAAAAGAACAAGGCATCAAACCTTGCCGTCCTTTATCAACAGGTGTTGTTGCCGCTCAAATCGGTATTACTGCATCTCCAATCTCTGCTGCGGTTGTTTACATGGCATCTGTCATGGAAAACCCTGCAATGGTCGGTGAAGGTAATACAGTAAGCTACATCACTCTGCTGTCTATCTTATTACCAGCAACGTTCCTTGCTATCATTCTGATGTCCTTCATCATCTCTTGGGTATTTAACTCAAAACTGTCAGATGATGCGGTCTATCGTGAACGTTTAGAACAAGGTCTGGTTGAGTTACGTGGTAGCCAAGAACGTAGAGAAACATTACCTGGTGCTAAATCATCTGTAATGCTGTTCTTATTGGGTGTTATCGGTGTTGTAACTTATGCTGTTATCAACAGCCCAAGTTTAGGTATCGTGAAAGAGCCGTTAATGAATACCACTAACGCCATTCTTATCATCATGCTGAGTGTTGCAACCCTTATCACTATCTTCTGTAAAGTGAAAACGGATACTATCCTCAACTCAAGTACTTTTAAAGCAGGTATGAGTGCATGTATCTGTATTCTGGGTGTTGCATGGTTAGGTGATACTTTCGTTTCAAGTAACATTGATTGGATCAAACTGACTGCGGGTGATTTAATCACTGGCCACCCTTGGTTATTAGCCGTTATCTTCTTCTTCTGTTCTGCACTGTTATATTCACAAGCAGCAACAGCAAAAGCATTGATGCCAATGGCTTTAGCTCTAGGTGTATCTCCATTAACTGCAATTGCCTCTTTCTCTGCGGTTTCTGGTCTGTTCATTCTGCCAACTTACCCAACACTAGTTGCGGCAGTTCAAATGGATGACACAGGTACAACTCGTATTGGTAAATTAGTCTTCAACCACCCATTCTTTATCCCAGGTACAATTGGGGTGGTATTAGCGGTCGGATTTGGTTTCCTCTTCGGCGGTATGATCCTGTAGTTTGAAGTAAAAAACGAAAACATTGCAAAAAAGCGCCTAGCGCTTACAAGAAATAAAAAAACAGAAAATACCCCGTCGCAAGATGGGGTATTTTCATTTTACCCTGCCGCCTCTTGCTTTCATTTTTAGTTAAAGTCTGCTAATTATGATGTTTTCGCGACAACGTGATTTAAGGAGATTTCAGTGCAACGTGAAGCGTTATTAGACCACGTACTTATCCAGCTGGAGCAATATGGCTTAGCGGCGACTTTACCGGAGCTTCTTCAAGATTCCGGTATCAATAAATCTCAACTTCACCCATTTTGGCCTGATAGAGATGCCTTAATTTTTGATTGTCTTCGCCATCACGGGCAACAAATTGATATTTGGCAACGCCAAGTGATGTTAGATGAAAAACTGACTATCGAACAAAAGTTACTTGCTCGTTATGATCAGCTCGCCATGCGTTTAGAGAAAAACCGTTTTCCTGGTTGTTTATTCGTTGCTGCTTGTAGCGCATACCCTGATGAACACTCTCAAATCCATCAATTAAGCCAACGTCAAAAACAAAGCTCATTTGATTACTCTAAAACGCTACTACGCGAGCTTGATATCGAAGACAGCGAGTTAGTTGCTAAACAGATGGAACTCATCTTAGAAGGCTGTTTAAGCCGTTTAATGGTGAATCATCATGCTGATGATATTATTACAGCAAAATTATTGGCAGAAGACATTCTTAAGATTGCTCAATGCCGTAAAAATGGCGCATTAAGTTAGTTTTGAGTACTAGGAAACGAGAAAAAGGATCCATTTTTTCGTTTGTACTCAATTTCTCTCTACTGAATAACAAAAAACAAATTTAATCATCAAAAAAGAGAAAGTTTTCTCTTCGACATGCAAAAAAGTGAATATCTTTACTGATTGTTATTTAAGCATTTTTTACTAAAAAATTGCTTATGATGAAAATTTAAACTCGAATAGAATAAAAAGAAAGCAAACGAACTTATTTTTGCATTTTTTATTAAAAAGACGTTGACGCATCACGCTGAATACGGTTTAATGCGCCTCGTTAGCCCGAATAGCTCAGTCGGTAGAGCAGGGGATTGAAAATCCCCGTGTCCTTGGTTCGATTCCGAGTTCGGGCACCATCTTTAGAAAAACCAGCCTTAGGGCTGGTTTTTTGCTTTCTAGCCTTTTAAAAAATCTTTCTCTCAATATCCTAGCTATTTCTTTTCTTATATGTTTAACAACACTGATGTGATCTCACATCAATTCAAAATAGAGTTGTATTCATAGTATTTCAATTAATTTGAAGCACTGAAAAAATATCCAGAAGATTATCAGAAAAAAGCAGATACAAAAAATTTTTGCTCATATATTGAAATCTATAGTAAACATCACAAATGCTCCACGAACTCCAGAGTTTAGATTAGGTAACACCTAGGTGAAGAAAATAAAAATTGATCACGAATTAAATTAGTAAATGGAAGATATCGTTTATTTTTTAGATTCAGTTTTAAGAAAAAGATCATTATTCTAGTATGGATAAATGATAATGGTTTATACATCGAGCAACCTATTTCAGAGCCACGATATTGACTTGTTCACAACAAATAAAAATTATTATCGTGAACATCATTAAGATTAAATATCTTTACTATTAATACATCATGATATCAAAGGAAGATTTGTTATAATATATAATATGAATATTATTAATACTTAAGTTTATAAAAATTTAATATAATCATTAACGCTATTATTAACAATAAATAACAACATTATTTAACAAGCGATTATACTCCGTACATAAAATCCATATTAACCTACACTCTGAAAAGAATGAAATAAATAAGATATTAATAAGAATCACTCTTAATTTATTTATGAGATCTCACTCTAAAGATAAGAAATTAACTTAGGATTAATATCATAGAAGTGGTAGCATCAAAAATGCTATGAATTAAATATATAATTTAAATGACTTTAGTTTAAATAAATTAAAAACTTTTAAATATATTATCTTCAATTTATTAACAAAGAAAAGAATAAGTATCTTCGCTAATAATTATTTAAATTTACTATTCTAATTTTAAGATTAAAGTTATAAAAATATTATTCTAATTCAGTCTAGTTTATGTCGTTTTTATACTAGATTGATAGCAACACAACAAAAAAACTTTCAATAAAAGTGGGCGTACTATGAAAAGCATGTTTACGACTCGGGAGCTCCCTGACGTAGATCGGTTTTCCGTATTCAGGGATACAATAAAAGACCGCTTTTTATCGTCTTATGAATGCAATGAAGTCGAATTGCCCCCTCATTCTCGATTTTATGCCAACATTGTCGAGCAAAAGGTGACAAATATTCGCTTTATTCAGCTAGAGTCTAATGGTCACTGGGCGAGTAGTCGTCCTTTAGCTAATAAACTTAGCTTAGAAGAGCATTTCCAAATTGAGATACAACGTTCAGGAACTAGTCATCTTACCCAAGATGGGAGAACGGCATTTCTACGGCAAGGTGACTTTTGTATTTTTGATATGGCAAGACCTGTATCATGGTCTTTTGATAACGACTATTCGTTATTTAAGATCCTGATCCCAAGAGAAAAATTAGCATCACGTTTAGGCAACACGCAAAATCTGACTGCAAGGGCAATACGTGGTAATAGTATCACTGGTTCATTAGTATATAGCTTTGTGATGCGCTATATCCCTTTTTTGGATTCGATGCCACCACAACACGCTCAACAACTTGCCGATATTTTATTGAATTTAATTACCTCTGCATTTAGCGAATTCAGTATTGCGACACCACCTCAAAGCTTAGGAAGATCAACGCTGTTTTATTTTGCTCAACACTATCTTGAACAACATCTTTCCGATCCAGATTTAAGTGTTAATGAATGTGCTAGTGCCTGTGGGATCTCAGTGCGCTATTTACAGATGCTTTTTAAAGAACAAAATATGTCTGTACATCGTTGGATCTACCAAAAACGTCTTGAGAATTATAAAACGGCATTAGTTAACCCGCTTTTAGCAGAGAAAAATATTACACAACTAGCTTATGAATGTGGATTTAGTGATATTTCTAATTTAAGCCGAAAATTTAAATCTGAATTTTTTATGACTCCATCTGAGTATCGAAAAATACATTCTTTAAGATAAATAAATGAATTATCTCCCTCTCTAGTTTAGATTTTGGAGGTTATTCTAGAGGGGGAGATAAAGGTGATTACATTAGCCGTAACGAAATTCAATACCTAATGTGCCACAGGGATATTCCCATTTCTTTAAAATCGTCTCGCCACATAACACACGGCAAGTGCCACACTCTAAACACCCAGCATAATCAAAAAGATATTGCCCTTTATCATCTTTTTTATATAAGCCAGCGGGGCACGCTTTCATTAAGATTTCAAATTGTGCGGGATCGATATCATCTTTTAAGACAATATGTGGATTTTCTTCATCTACATTAAATTTATTAACGCCTAATTTAACGTCTACGTTTACTTGACTCATAAAGAACGTACTCCTTTAAAGCCATCTTTAATTAAGTTCATCACACCGACTTTCTTCACTTGAGACAGTATTTTCTTACGTACTGGTTTTTCTGGGCCATTAATCACGAATAAATCGTGCATGACATTAGTGGCCATTTGTGGGTAATCCGTGAAGAATCTGGTGTTATCAAGGAAAGCAGGTAGATCTTTATATAGCTTCATATCTTTCATAACAAAGCTGTCATTTAATAAAGATTGATAACAACTCAGCTCTTTTTGACTGTAGCTGTTTTGTTCTTTCGCCATTAAAACCGCTTTTGCGGCCGCTTCACCTGAAGCAATTGCCAGATCCATTCCTCTTACGGTATAACCCACATTGAGGCAAAATCCTGCGGCATCACCCGCCACTAAGACCCCATCTTTCACTAATTCAGACACCATATTCATGCCACCTTCTGGCACCATATGCGCTGAATATTCTAATAATTTTCCGTCTTTGATAAGGGGGGCAACAACAGGATGTTGTTTAAAATCTTCTAATAGTTGAGGAACTGTTTTTTCGAACTTATTGACATTATGCAGCCCTAAAACTAGGCCTAAAGAAACAGTATTTTTATTGGTGTATAAAAACCCCCCCCCTAAATACCCCCCTGATGGAGCCCCCGCAAAAAGCCAAGCTAACCCTTCATCATTGGTGCAACCAAATCGATCTTCCATTTGTTGTGGTGTGAATTCTAGTAATTCTTTAACTCCTACCGCCACGGTATGAGGATTAACTTTCTGCGTCATACCTAATTGCTTCGCTAACAGTGAATTCACACCATCAGCTAAAATCACGACATTGGCTTCAATTTCATCATCACCCGCTTTAACCCCACAGACTTTGCCATCTTTTACTAATACTTCATCAACACGAACGCCCGTGATCACTTGTGCGCCAGCATTTTCCGCTTTTTCCATTAACCACTGATCAAATGAAGAACGCAATACAGTATAAGAGCGTGCGGCTTCCTCTTCCTGCTGAGTATGCTGATAATCTAACGTAACTCCATCGGTTTCCGTTAACATGGAAATTTTTTCGCGCGTCACAAGACGTTCAACAGGCGCCTCTTGGGCAAAATTAGGGATGATTTTTTCAAGACTATGCGCGTATAAACGCCCTCCCGTCATATTTTTACTGCCAGCGAAATTACCTCGCTCAACCACTAATACATCACATCCTGCTTGCGCTAAAACATAGGCAGCAGTACCACCAGCAAGTCCACCACCCACAATAATGGCGTCAAAAATATCGTCTGACATACTTTTCTATCCTTTTATTATCTGTGGTCGCTTAGCACACTTTCGCCAAGCGACCGACGAGAATTAGCCGCCCAGCTTCGCTGTTAATGCAGGTAACACTTTGTAGAGGTCGCCGACAATCCCGTAATCCACCATATTGAAAATAGGCGCATTCTTATCTTTGTTGATAGCAACAATGACCTTTGCTCTATCAACACCCACCATATGTTGGATTTGCCCTGAAATACCGACAGCAACATAAACATCAGCACCTAAAGTCACACCAGAAACACCAATATAGCGATCGTGTTCCATCCAACCTTCGCCTTCAGCAATTGGACGTGAGCAACCCACTTCACCTTGAAGGGCTTTCGCTAATGCTGACGCTAACGCAATATCATCTGCCTTACCAAAGCCACGTCCAACACCAACAACACAATGCGCTTTACCTAAATCAACGCTACTACCTTGTTTTGGCTTACGTGCTAACACTTTTAATGTATACGCAGGGGCGACAAAGGTGCCTTGTACCACTGATGCATTGGGAGCATCTGTAATGACTTCCACATCTAATGCACCACCAACAGTAGCAATAGCATAAGGTGAGCGAATTTCTGCTTTAGCATGTGCTAAACCACCATAAATTTGGTGTGTTGCGATCACCGTATTGTTTTCAACAGTCAGACTTAATGCATCACTGACAACACCTGCTTTTAACGTAACACCTAGACGAGCCGCAATGGCTTTTGCTCGTTTTGATGATGCTAATAAAACCAATGCATTAGCACCTGCTTCTTTAATAATTTCAGCAAAAGAGGTCGCATAATCTTCAGCAATCACACCGTCTTGTGGCGCAAAGCAATAGACACAATCAGCCCCCAGACTGACGCATTCACGCGTACTTTCATCATCACCGATAAATAACACATTCACTTTTTCACCAAGACTACGAGCAAACGCAATCAGTTTTGCTAAATCATCCGCTTTCTCGGCATAAACAAAAGTTGTAGGGAGTAAACTAGCCATTTTTAATCTCCTTATTGATTAACCGCTTGGCGTAAATGCTCAGCAAATGTGGCAATATTTTCATCTGAATCACCGTCTAAAATAATCCCTAGGCGATCAGTCTGTTCTGGTGCGCACACCTGTGTTTGCACAACAGTCGGAGCTAAAATATCAACACCAATATCCCCTAACTCAAGTTTCTCAACAGGTTTTTTATTGGCAGCTAAAATGGCTTTCATTGATGGTAATTTTGGGGTGTTGATGCTTGATGTCACGCAGACAACGGCAGGTAATGTCAGCTCTAGCTCTTCAGTGATATTTTCTAAATCACGCTCAACAATGATTTTGTCACCTTCAACGGTGATTTTGTTCACGGCATTAACACAAGGTAAGCCTAAGTATTCACCTACTGCTAAACCTGTTTGTTGAGCGTATAAGTCACCAGAGCCTTCACCGAAAATTAATAAATCAAAACCCACCTTTTGTGCCGCTTGCGCAATAATATTAGCGGTATCTGTTGAATAAAGAGCATTGCACGCATCATCAGCAACAAGTGTTAATGCATCAGGGCCACGCGATAAAATATCTTTTTTAATTTTCGCATTTTCTACCATTGCACTAGTGCCTATACTCAATGCAGTTACGGTGCTATCACCCAGAGCCGAGGCAATTTCTACTGCGGTTTCAATTGCATTTAAATCATATAAACTAATTTTTAAACCCGCATTATCAGTTGCGAGTGTACGATCAGGCCGCGTTGTGATGTCTTGTTCGTCATGAACAACCTTACAGCAGGCAATAAGTTTCATAATTCACATTCTCCGTTTTGCTCAAGGGAGCAAATTAATAAAATCCCAATGTCATTACGCTAAAATATGTTTAGCGATCACCATGCGTTGCACTTCGCTTGTGCCTTCAAAAATTTCAGTGAGTTTTGCTTCACGCATTAGGCGTTCAACAGGATAAGATTTGGTGTAACCCATACCACCGTGGAGTTGAACGGCTTTTTGAGTGACATAGGTTGCTGTTTCAGAAGCGTATAATTTGGCTTGCGCTGATTCGCGGGTATAAGGAAGCCCAGCAATTTTTGCCGTAGCTGCGCGATATACCAGCATACGAGCACAGTCTACGCGGGTAGCCATGTCCACTAACATCCATTGCACACCTTGGTTGGCTGCAATGGGTTTTCCAAATTGAATACGCTCTTTGGTGTAATCAATCGTGGCATCTAATGCACTTTGTGCGATACCTAACGCAATAGCAGAACAGCTTAAACGACCACCATCTAAGGTCTCCATGGCAATGCTAAAGCCTTTACCTTCCGCGCCTAAACGTGCACTAACAGGTACAACACAGTCACTAAAACTGACAGAACAAGTTTCAGAGCCATTCATACCCATTTTTTCTTCTGGTAAACCAATGCTGATCCCTGGGTTATCACGCTCAACTAAGAATGCGGTGATCCCTTTAACACCCGCACTTTTATCAGTCATGGCAAATACGATAAAGAATGCACCTTGAGGTGCTGCTGTGATCCACAATTTAGATCCATTGATCACATAATTATCACCTTGACGAACAGCGGTTGTTTGTTGAGCGGCGGCATCACAACCCGCACTTGGTTCGGATAAACAGAAGCAACCAATTTGTTCACCTGAAACCACTCCCGGTAAAATACGTGCTTTGGTTTCTTCATCAGCATATTTTTGAATAACAGGGCCTGTTAATGAACACTGTGATCCCATGATCATGGCATGTGCTGCACTGACTTTTGCCATCTCTTCTGTTGCTAATACATAGCTAATTGCATCCGCTTCTGTACCACCATAATTTTCATCAATATTGAAACCAAAGAGTCCTAATTCAGCCATGGGAGTGATGCTTTCACTTGGAAAACGGTGTTCTTTATCGATTTCCCCCGCAATCGGCTTAATGTCGTTTTCAACAAACTCTCTGACCATATCGCGGATCAGGATTTGTTCTTCTGTTAGCTGAAAATCCATGTTTATTTTCCTCTGAGAATATTTAGGGTTATCTCTATGGCGTGCGATTTCACGTTTTTCGTCTTATCGCACGCATTAATGGGTTAACGTTATTCCTACATCGTCGCTATAGATGCAGGTAAGAAGGTGTACAGCAGCAACATAAACATCATGGCTAACAGTGGGATCGCGAGAGTTAACGTTCCTACAGGGCCATAGCCCTCTTTATGGCTGACACCACAGACGCTAAAGACAGTAATAATCAATCCGTTAAATGGTGGAGTTGTACTCATTGATGCCATTGTGGCCACACGGTGTAAGGCGCCTTGATCAACCACGGTTGCAGGGAACATTGCAGCAATCATTGGCATAGCAATACTTAACGCACCAGAGCCTGAACCGCTGATAAACACCAGCGCACCGACGGAAATCGCAGTCACAACCAGAGGATTAAGACCCGATTGAGCAATCGCTTGGAAAGATTCTTTGAATGCTGGTAAGGTCATCACTAATGCCCCAAACCCAACAATAACTGCGGTATTAAAGAGAGAGGTCACTCCTTCCATCGTGCCAGCGGCCAAATTAGGTACGAGTTTTTTCCAATCGAGATAGCGTAAATACACAATTAAGGCCGCTATAATGGCGCAGAACAGAGCAATAGCAGGATCCCATTTCAGAATATTCAGCACGACCAACAAAATAAGCATTGGGAGTAATGCAACGAGCACATTCGGTAATTGACGTTCTTTTTTACCCTCTTCGGCTTTTGCTGTTTTTTCGTCTTCAACCCAACCTTCACCTTTCGCTTTTACACGCTTAAATAACCAAGTGAGATAAATAATCACTAAAGTGACCTGGAACAGTGCAGTCAACATTCCGGGTACTAAACCCGCCGTCGCTGACGTCCCTAGGAATTTCATTGGAATAAGGTTTTGGATTTGTGGTGATCCTGGCATTATCATCACAAACGTACCTGCACCAGCAAAATAGACAGCTGGAATAAGCCTGCGAGGCAGATTCGCTTTACGAAATAGACTCACCATCATCGAATAAACGGTAAACAGTGCAACAAACACTGAAACACCGCCGTAGGCTAAAATGGCACAAGCCGCAACTAATGAAGGAATAACGGCTCTTTCACCAAATTTACCAATAATAAAAGAGGCAACACTATCAGCAGCGCCACTGATAGCGGTTAATTTGCCAAAAATCGCACCGAGTACGAAAATGAAGAAGAAGCTACCAAAATAGCCACCTAACCCACCGGTATACACTTGTAACAGTGCATCGACAGGATTAAGCATATCTGGTGATACAAGCCATGCAGTCACAGCAAGAAATAGGCTGGTGGTAAAAACAGAAATGAAGATATGTATGCCTTTCATACACATGATCATTAATATCGCTAGCCCAATGATTAAACAAATAATACCCATAATTGCCCCACTTATATGTGTTAGGGTTCAATTGACCTGTGCTATTTCACACAGGTCTTTTGTGACTATTGATTAATGTTGTTAAGCAGAAAGCACATCCGCAAAAGTTTGCAGTGCGGTTCTAGCCTGTTCATACGTTTTGGTTTGCTGATCAATTTCGATAATGATGGAAGGAATGCCTTCTTTATCGAGGAATTTCTTCACTATCGGAGCATCGAATTCTTCGGGATCACAGAATTTTGTCAGTAAATAGACGACACCATCAGCGCCTGTGTTTTTCACCATATCGGCAATTAAACGACCGCGTTTTTTCTCTGGATCATATAAAAGTGAACACCCTTCAAGCTGGGCAATTTGCTCTGCCATCGCTTCATAAGGTGCGTTATTTTCTGGGATATCTTGACGGAACTGACGAGACTCATGCGCCACTTCATCTGCTACAATCGCCATCTTGTTATCAGCCAAAATTTGTAGAATAGAAGGACTATCCGCAATAATGCCTGTCACGACAATTTTGTGCCCTTTCCAAGGTTCTGGAGATAAGGTTTTGCATTGCGCAACAATGGCTTCAACAGCTTTGGTATGTTCAACCACATCCATAAAATAACCACTTTTGATCACAGTATTACGACGTTGTGGTGTGATTAAGTTTGGATGAAGGGCTGCAATTTCAGAGAATTCACGTAACGCGGCGCGACGCAGATTAAACAGATGGATTGCATTTTTTAGTGCATCATCTGTCACAGGCTGACCTGAAATTTCCCCTAATTGCAGTGCAATTTTTTTGTATTGTTCAGTTAAGAAAGCAATACCTGCTGGGGTTTTACGATTTTGTGGATGCACCAATTGAATAAATGGTACTTGTGACACACCGGCTTTCCAGTTTTGCCCTAAGCATTTTAAGGTGTCACACAAAGAAGGAATTATGGCTGCTGACAGTTTATTCAGCGCACCATCTAATCCCATCTCAAGAGAAGAAAGCACTAGCGCACAATAAAAAGGAGGAAAATATTTCTTCGCTTCTGAGATTTCACGTCCTTCAGCTCCCCAAATGCCAAAAGGCACCATGCCAGCCGCATAGACAATTTCATTCGGGGTATATTCAGGAAAACAGCCAACAACCTTTTTGCCACTGCGAATAAATCCCTCTAACTGAGCAACAGGAGTATCCACCACTGCTTGTAGAGCATCAAACTTATCTATTAATGTTTTCATTAGATGTCCCCCTTTTTCATTTCTGCCTTATTAGCAGCCATAATTTCAGTCAATGCTTCAACACGGGTGACATACTGCGCTTCAGAGAAAACTCGAGGATCAGCTTGGTCGCCATCAAAAGTCACTGTTGGGATCTTAAGTTCATGACGAATACGGCGCTCAATTTCAGGCATAATGCCACTCCAGAGCTTACAACTGCGGTTAACGTGAATAATCGCACCGTCCACTTTATTCTGACGACTGACGTCAATACGCATATCTGCAGCACGCTCAACAGAGACACAGTTAGGGACGTAAGAGTAAGCACGCATCATCTCGTCACTGTTTTGATAAATCACACCAAATGCAGTGGCGTAAACAGTGGCAGTCACGTTGATGCCTTGCTCTTTTAACGGAGTCGATGTGGCACGCAAGTAAGGCCAGCAGGCAATACCTTCAAAGAGAACACGGTATTTTTCTTCTCCGCGATAAGTCGATTTTTTCTCTTTGATGTTTTGTTCCATCTCTTCACACAGTTGTTCAAAAGCCAGTGCAGCTTCTAATTTACCGCGCGCACAAACAGCAACAGCCATGTGGTTAAACAAATCAAAACCATTCATTGGAGACGGTTCATATTGGCAATATTCTGCAGCTTTTAACCATGCACGCCCTGTGCGTTGTGAGATTTCACAGACTTCTTTAAATTTCTCTTCGGAGAAGACTTTGCCAGTGACTTTTTCAAGTTGTTTAATCGCATCATCAAATTGCGCTTGAACATACTTCACGGTCACATCATCGGTGTCATAATCATTTTTATAAGGAATATCGATGAGGATCATCGGGATATTCAGTTCATATGCGATATTTTCATACCACTTGATCATGCAGTTACAGATATTGTTGCAACACAGCAAGAAGTCGGGCTGAGGCATATCCATCTCTTCACACTGCTTAATATCCATGTAAGAGAGACTGATACGAGCATAAGCACAGATATCATTGGAATACCCCATACTCTCTGCATGTTCACACATTTTTAAACCCGCACCTTTTGCCGCAATCGCAGCAGCTTGGTTTTCAGGGTAAACCACACATAAACCTAATGTTTCAGCAATCTCTTGTGGAAAGTTAGAGGCACACCAGCCTATTTTTTCACCGCTATTTTTAGCATCCCACGCACGCTGATAAGCATCCGCAGCGATTTTTTGCAGTCGTTTTTTTGCAGGAATATAATCCGGCGCATTCATATCTACATTGCTCATTTTGATGTTCCTATTGTTAACGCATCGTCTTCCAGTTGATGGCGGTACGCTTCAAAGGCATAAATGGCGGCACCTATCGCCCCGTTGTATTGTGATAATGGTGAGATGGCGATAGAGGCGTTCAGCTCTTCGCTAACATAACGAACAACTTCAAAATTACTGGCAACACCGCCTGTCATCACGACAGGTGCTTCAACACCCACTCGTTTTGCAAGACCAGCAATACGGCTAGCCACCGAGCGGTGAATACCATTAATTACATCGGGTATTGTTTCGTTATTTGCGAGATGGGAAATGACTTCGGATTCAGAGAACACGGTACAGGTTGAGCTAATCGTGACTTTTTTAGTGGACTTAGCGCCCTCTTGTGCGAGATCGGAAATCTTAGTTTCTAATACTCTCGACATCACATCTAAAAAGCGTCCTGTACCCGCAGCGCACTTGTCATTCATCACAAAGTTTAGTAAACGGCCTGCACCATCCATATGGAGTGCTTTAACGTCTTGACCGCCGATATCAATCACTGTTTTTACGCCCGGAAAAAGAAAGTGCGCCCCTTTCGCATGACAACTCAGTTCGCTCACTTCTTTATTGGCTTCTTTCAGAGAATTACGGCCATAACCTGTTGCGCAGATCCAACTTATCTGACTGAGATCACCGCCAAATTGACTGACTACTTCAGCGATCGCTTTTTCAGGTCCTGAGGTTCCTGCACCTACGGATGCCAGTGATTTGGCGACAATAGTGTCACCATTTTTCATGATGATGCATTTTGATGCAGACGATCCGATATCAACGCCCATTGTGAAAATGTCTTGTTGCATGCCTTTGCTCTCCTGAAAATTAAAAAAATAAATGGATTATTCTTTCCACGTCATCACGTCTTTATTGGCTTCAAGGTTGGCAATTTCCTCCGCGCTATACCCTAATTCAGCTAATACAGACGGTGTATCTTCACCTAGCAAAGGACCACGACGATATTCAGGCAAACCACTTTCTAAGAAATCAATAGGTGGACGAACTAAGGCTTTTTCACTGCCATTGTTGTACTTCATGTTGTAGAAGGTGTTGATTGCCCAAGCCTGTTTGTCTTCCAACACCTCTTCCCATGTTTGCGCAATACTGAATGGGATATCGTTTTTGGTGAAAATATCTGCCCACTCTGACGCTGTTTTTTGCTCAACTTGATGCCAAATCAGATCATATAATTCAGGGGAGCGATTATTTTTCGCCACTTCTTGTAAACGTGTATAACGAGCGTCTTCCGCTAAATCTGGACGACCAATACAAGAAATAAAGGTTGGATAGTAGGCGTCATAAACTGGCATACAGACCTGAATAAAACGGTCATCTTTTGTTTTATAAGCCAGAATAAATGGGCTAGTGGTATTACGACGATCGATTGGATACGGCTGGCCATAATCGGGGTATTGTGCTGCTTGGATCATGATCGCTTGGGTATAAATTGAGGTATGCAGTAAGTTCGTCGAAACATACTCACCTTGACCAATATTTTTAGCGCGAATATAAGCCGCTAACACCCCAGAGACTAAACCTAGTGCACATTGATGATCGCCAAGGCCGGGGATCACGTTCATAGGTACTGTGCCTTTTTGATACAGCGAACCTAAAATACCGCCACGCGCAAAGAATGCGGTGTAATCAAATCCAGGTAGATCTTTATCTGGACCTTCATCGCCATAGCCTGTCACGCTGGCATAAACTAACTTTGGAAAGCGCTGTTTTAAGGTTTCATAATCTAGCCCAGCGCGTTCTCTTGCCCCCGGGCGCCAGTTAGTTAAGAAAATGTCGGCTTTTTCTAACAGTTCAAACAGAATTTTTTTACCTGCTTCTGTTTTCGTATTTAAGACAATGCCTCGTTTATTGGCGTTTTCTAAATCAAAGCTGGTGTTTTCATGTTGATCTAACGGACGGCCTTCAGTCGGTGCGGTATAACGTAAGTTATCACCACTTGGGGATTCAATTTTGATTACATTTGCCCCCATATCAGCTAAAATACGACCTGCTGCGGGTACGGCAATAAAGGTCGCCAGCTCAACTACAGTGACGCCTTCCAGTGCTTTACGACTTGTCATTTTTTCTCCTAATTATTTTTAGACTTCATACTGCTGTTGTCAGAATGTGGATAATCCGCGGTCACTTAACCCGCTACTTTGGTTTCTTCATCCTTGATTGAAACGCCATAACCCAATTGCAATTTCAGGGCTTGCACATCAATTTTTCCGCAAGGGGTATGAGGAAATTGCGTAAAGAAATGGAGTTCTTTGGGAATTTTGTAGCGAGCCAATCGCTCTTGTAGAAATGTACGTAATTCGCTTTCATTTAGGGTGTAGTCTTTTTGCACACAAATCGTAGCAATCACTTCTTCACCTAAATCTGTAGAAGGAATACCGAACGCTTTGGTTGCATCAACGCCAGGATATTCCGCGATAGCCTCTTCTATTTCACAAAGGCTGATATTTTCACCACCACGGACTACAATTTCTTTCATGCGATAGGCATAGTGGTAATTTCCTTGTTTATCGACATAACCAATATCCCCTGTATGTAACCAACCCTCTTCGTCTAGTGCTTCCTTGGTTTTATAAGGGGCATTGTCATACCCCATCATCACATGAAAACCACGGGTGCAAATTTCACCCAAAACGCCCACTGGCACAGGTTTACCTGTTTTCGGGCTAATGATTTTCATTTCAACAAAAGGTAATGGTTTACCGATAGAACTGCGTTTTATGGATAAAGCATCATTTGGTAATGTTTGAGTACAACAAGGAGAAGCTTCTGTTTGACCATAAGAGACGGTGATCCCTTTCATCCCTAGAGTATTTTCAATGTCATCAACTAATGCAGAAGGGAAACTTGCCCCTGCGATAATACCTTTATCAAGGCTAGATAAATCGTAGTGAGAGAACTGCTCGTGCTTCATTAAGCGACTAAAAATCGTTGGTACGCCATGCATAACGGTGCAGCGATAGTCTTGAACCACTTTCAAAACATCTTCTGCACAATAGTTATCAAGAAGAACTAATTGGCATCCAGTTGTTAACGCAAAAAAGAGGCAAGAAGAGAGCCCAAAACAGTGAAATAGAGGAACAGCAAGGCAAATGACATCGTTATGCGTTACACCTAACCGCTGTGCTGACAACATGGCATTGTTAATCACATTATATTGACTTAACATGACACCTTTCGGCATTGCTGTGCTGCCTGAGGTCATTTGAATGGTCAGTAAATCTTTTACACTGACTTGTGAAACAGCGTGTTGATATTCTTTATCTGATATTTTTTGGCTAACTTCTTTTAATTGAGATAAAGAGACACTTTTTTCTGCATGTTTATTTCCCATGCTAATAAATAATCGAGGTAATATATCGTTATTTTCAGATGCTTTTTCAGAAAGACAATTAATAACCTCAATAAAGTCATTACTTTTAAAACCATCTGAAAAACAGAGTGCTTTAATTCCGGTTAATCGACATAAATCTAATAACTCTCTTTTTTTAAAATGAAAGTTAATACAAACAACAGGAACACCAATTTGAGCGGCAGCAAGAAAACAGATTATCCACTCTTTGCTATTAGCAGACCAAATACCTAAACGATCTCCTTTTTTTAAACCAATGGCTAAAAAACCACGCGCAACACTTTCCACTTCTTGTTGTAATTGTTGCCAAGAAAGTGTCTTTTTACTTTGGTTTTCAATCAAGGCTGTTTGTGAAGCATATTGCTTTACAATATTGTTTAGACATTCTTTAACTGTCATTTCTAATAAGGTCATAAATACCTACTCAACCGCTTTTCTGCTGGTGTTTGCGTCTGTAATGACCTTATTCTGGGTAGGGAGAATTATTCATTCTTGGTAAATAACGAACTGTTTTTCGTCATTTGAATAGTCTGAGAGAGATCTGTGATTGGGGTCTAGATTTGGTGAGTTAAATATAATTTGTAATTGAAGAGAAATTAATAATAATGAAATAAATTTGAAACCAAGGCGTTATAAAGGTGTTATTTAAAAAAATAAAAAGGAGAGTTATTTTATTTAAATAAGAAAAATAAAGTCACTCTCTTTTTAATATAAATAAACTCATCTCACTTAAGATATAAACAAATCTTATCAATAAACATTGATGTAATAATTTAAATTAAAATAATATAAAAATAAATACAATAACGATTAAACTTTATAACATCTAAATAAAAATATTTTAAATGACTTAACTTATTTTATTATTCATCAATTAAAGATGTTGTTTACCCTGTCGCATTGGCATGGTTGAGGTTTGATTTAGTGTTAATCCTTTGGTTTCTGGTGCAAACAATACAGAAACTATCATACCGAATAAGGAAATCGCAGCGCCCACCAGCATGGTGGTATTAATGCCATAAGTGGCAATAAAAGCAGGAAGCGCACAAGTTGAAATAACCGTCCCAATACGACTTATTGACATAATGACACCAACCGCCGATGCACGAATATCTGTTGGGAACAATTCATTTGGATAAAGCCATTGTAAAATTCCGGGGCCACCAGAAAAGAAGGCATAAGTCGCAAATGCTAAGATAACAAATAAAATAGGTAAATCAGGAAAAACACCTAGCACCAATAGTGCTAATGTCATCATGGCAAAACTACCAATCAATAACGGACGTCGCCCTGTTTGGTTTAACCAAAACATGGCGGGAATACACCCAAACATAAAGAATAGGCTAATCACCACATTACCTAACGCAGCGCTCCTTCCTGCATCCCATCCTAATAACCCGACAATCTGTGGCCCGAAAGTATAAATGGCAAACATGGGGATAACTTGGCAAGTCCAAATGACGGCAACAAACAGAACAAAAGAAAAATGACGTTTATTAAATAGCTCGATAAAACGCGTTGTTTTAGCATTTTCAGCTTCAAAAACAACCGGTTCACCAAAGAGCTTTATCATCATTTCGTTACACTCTTGAATACGCCCTTTACGTATTAACCAAAGGGGTGATTCGGGCAAATCAAAGCGGCCAATTAAAATAATGACGCAAGGAATAAAGGCACTGCCCAACATCCAACGCCAGCCATCTTCAATATCGTATAAAAGATAACCGACTAAATTTGCGCAAGTCGCCCCGATATACCACATAGCAGCAATAAAACCGACGGCAAAAGCACGTTGTTTTTTATTGGAAAACTCCGTGATCATCGAAGTCGCAATGGGATAATCGGCACCAATCACGATTCCAATAAGGAATCGCATCACTAATAGGCCCACCGGCGTTGACACAAACATCGTCGCAATCGAAATCAGCGCAATAGCCACAATATCAACGAGGAACATTTTGCGACGACCCACTTTGTCACAAATATAACCAAAGAGTGATGTACCAATAAAAAGCCCGGCTAATGTTGCAGCACCAAGCAGACCTATCCACTGTGCATCAAGCTGTAATAACGGCGTGAGTTGCTCTAACGCCACCCCAATGATCACTAATACATAGCCGTCAAGAAACGGGCCACCACTCCCCCATAACATCACCCGACGATGTACAGAGGTAAAACGAATATCATCAAAGTTTCTGGGTTGCATGACTGCGTCCTGGTATTTTTTCTAAATAAAATAAAAAAGAAAAGCTCCCAGGCCGGAGATAGCACTGGGAGAAAAGTCGTGATACATCATCCGTAACGATATTCCACGCCAAACGTTCCGCGTGGGTATTCCCATTTTTCAAGCGCACTATCTAAACCAAGAATTCGACACGTTCCACACTCTAAGCATCCTGCATAATCAAAACTAATGGTGCCATCTTCTTGTTTTTTATATAGACCTGCAGGACATGCTTTAACTAAGGTTTCCAATACCTGCATATCAGGCTGTTCTTTAACGACGATATGTGGATTTTCTTCATCGACATTAAATTTATTGATGCCTAGTTTGACATCGACATTTACGGGAGAACTCATATTGCTTTTACTCCTTTGATCCCATCTTTGATCAGATTCATCCAACCGACTTTTTTGGTATGACGCATCATGGTTTTACGCATTGGTACGGGTACTTCACCCGTAACGGTAAAGAGATCTTTCGCGATACCAACGATCATTTCAGGATAAGCAGTGAACATACGAGGATTATCAAGTAGATCAGGCATACGCTGATACGCTTTCATATCGCGTAACGGGCCATCTTCTAAATGTGTGAGATATTCATTTAGCGTTTGTTTGCTAAAATCGTTTTTCTCCATAGCAGAGAGCACGGTTTTTGCCGCAGCTTCGCCAGATGCCATCGCTAAATCCATCCCGCGGATAGTAAAGCCAAGGTTCATACACATCCCTGCAGCATCACCGGCAATTAATACACCATCGCGTACTAATTCATTTTGCATTCTTAAGCCCGCTTCTGGGACGACATGTGCACCGTATTCCATCATTTTTCCGCCTTCAATTAGCGGAGCAACAACGGGATGCTGTTTAAAATCTTCCAACATTTGTGGTACGGATTTTTTCGCATCTTTAATATGATGAAGGCCACAAACAAGACCTAAAGACAGAGTGGTTTTATTGGTATATAAAAAACCACCGCCCATTAATCCATCGGTAGGCGAGCCGGCAAATAACCAAGCCGTACCTTCGTTATCTTTTAGGTTAAAGCGATCGTTAATCACACTTTCAGGCAGTTCAATGATCTCTTTTACGCCCACCGCCACATTTTCAGCAGCAACACGTTTTGTCATCCCTAACTGTTCAGCAAGAATAGAATTCACGCCATCAGCTAAAATAACAGCTTTGGCTTCTAACACATCACCATCAGCTTCCACACCAACAATCTTGCCATCACGCTCGACGAGCTTATCAACACGAATACCGGTAATGCATTGCGCCCCCGCATTTTCGGCTTGTTCCATTAGCCATTGATCAAACTCACCACGTAATACAGACCAAGAGGCCGTTTTGGGATTATTCCCTTCAGCATTTTGGTAATCAATTGTCATTGCGCCGGTTTCAGTCATAAACGACAATTTTTCGTGAGTGATAACGCGTTCAACTGGTGCTTCTTGCGCAAACTCAGGAATGATGCGCTCAAGAGTATGTGCGTACATACGACCACCGGTTACATTTTTCCCGCCAGCGTAGTTACCTCTTTCTATTAGCAATACTTGTGCGCCTTCCCTTGCCAAAACAAGTGCAGCCACAGAGCCTGCTAATCCTGCGCCAACAATAATGGCATCGAAAATATCTTCGGAATCGGACATAACATCTCCAGAATTTGCGATAAAAGCAGAGAAGTCGCCTTCTCTGCTTAAATAAATCAGTTAGATAATTGACGAGTTAATGCAGGTAAAATCTTCATTAAATCACCGACAATGCCGTAGTCAGAGAATTGGAAGATAGGGGCATTTTTGTCTTTATTAATAGCAACAATAGTTTGTGCGCCATTTGCGCCGACCATATGTTGAATCTGTCCTGAAATACCAGCCGCTAAATAGAGTTCAGGTTTCAGCATCAGATTAGAAATACCAACATAACGCTCGTGCTCCATCCATTTCTCATTTTCAGCAACAGGACGAGAACAGGCAATCTCAGCACCAATAACTTTCGCTAATTCTTCTGCAATAGCGATATTTTCTTTGCTACCAATACCGCGACCTACACTGACAACAAAGCGCGCTTTATCTAAATCAACGGCGTTGATTGCGCGCGGTTGAACTGCATTACGAACAATGGTTTGAGCTGGCGCTATCCATGCCACTTTTTGTGCATTACCCGTAGCGTCATTTTCTGGTGCAACATCAAAAGCCCCCACGCTTGCTGTCACCACGCAATAAGGGGTTTTCAGGGTTTCATCACCAAAGGCAAGACCACCGTAAACCATGTGTTTTGTGACTAATGCATCACCGTCTACTGTTAAAGATTGTGCGTCATTAGAAACAACCGCCTCTAAACGATGACCTAAGCGTGCTGCGAGTAATTTGCCACGACGTGTATTCGGTAATAGTACTAAACCTGCATCACTTTTTTGTTTGATGGTTTCAACCATGCTTTGTGCATAGTCTTCAATAATGCGATCGTCTGGTTTGCCTTCTAATTGAAAAACAGCTGTTGCACCTAATTTAAAGGCAACCACACTTTGTTCATCATTCAATGTAAATACATTAATAGATTGACCTAATGAAGAAGCACCACCTATTAATTCTGGTAAACGGGAAAGTGCATCACTAAATACCCAAACAGTTGAAAATTGGCTCATAACTCCCCCTATTACTTAAGAATTTTGCGTAAATGTTCTGCCAACTCAGCAATCTGATCGTCACCATCACCTTCAATAATGATGCGTTGACGGACTTTCTGTTTTGGTGCCGCGACTTTTTGCTCTGAACGCGCAGTAATAACATCCAGACTAAGATCAGTAACACTCCATTGTTGAACTGGTTTTTTGGCAGCGCCAAGAATGGCTTTCATCGAAGGAATTTGAGGTGTGTTAATGTCAGTAGACACCGCAATGACAGCAGGTAATGGAATTGTCAGTGTTTCAATTTCATTTTCTAATTCACGTTCAACCGTGATGGAATCATTAGAAAGAGAAACAATTTTGTTAATACCATTTATTGCTGGGATATTTAAAATTTCGCCCACCAGCAAGCTAACTTGTTGTGAGCTGAGATCTGCAGAACCATCACCACAAAGAATTAAGTCATAACCTTTTTTAGTGGCTGCTACTGCTAGTGCAACCGCCGTTTGATAGGGTAAAGAGGCTTCAAATTGGTCATCAACCACAACGACTAAATCATCAGCACCGCGAGAAAGAACGTCTTTACGCGCTTTCGCATTTGTCAGTGCTTTACCACCCACACTCATTGCCGTGATTTGAATGCCATCAAGTTGCGTCTTAAGCTGATTAGCGGCTTCAATTGCGTTTAAATCATATTGGCTGATTTTGGTATTAGCACGAGAAAAATCCAACGAACCATCTGCGCTATTGATCGTTATATCCTGCTCATCGGGAACACTCTTGTAACATGTAATAATATTCATTACATCTCCTGAAATTAATAAATAATGTCATTTACTCTGGCAATGTAATATAGAATTAACATAATTAAGCGGTTAAAAAATTAAACCTAGGTCACCAATATTGAACATTATTAAATAAAGAAGAGATAGCGTTCAATATTGCCAAATACATCACCAATATTGAAATTAGTTTTAATTTAAGTGTTCAACTTTCAATATTGCTACTTCGATCAACAATATTGAAGATAATAAATATAATGGTATTTAACATTCAATATTGCCACTCAGATCAACAATATTGAAAGATGGAATATAACAAGCCGATTACATACGACCAAATACCAATAACTATCAGTTAGTTACAATGAAAACAAAACGTTATAAAACGTAACATAAAAACGACAAAAAGAATAGTGTGAAGTGAATAACAGAATAGATTTCTTATAATATCCATCATTCTTTATCATTAATGGATTTGTAGATTAGCCAATGACTTTATTTTTCTATTATGATGAATCACCAATAGACAAAATATTCACAAATAAACTTAATTGCTTTATTAGTTATTAGGAATTAACACTACTTAAACTTCTGCGCTAAATATATTTGGAAAATTTAACCATGAGCAAAGATAATAAAAAGGTAGGAATAGAACCGAAGGTTTTTTTTCCGCCATTGATCATTGTTGGTATTTTATGTTGGTTAACGGTACGCGATCTTGATGCTTCAAATGAAGTGATTAATGCCGTCTTCAGCTATGTTACCAATGTCTGGGGTTGGGCCTTCGAATGGTACATGGTTATCATGTTCGGAGGTTGGTTCTGGCTAGTCTTCGGCCGTTATGCCAAGAAACGTCTTGGGGAAGACAAACCTGAGTTTAGTACCGCAAGCTGGATCTTTATGATGTTTGCGTCTTGTACATCCGCAGCTGTCCTTTTCTGGGGGTCGATTGAAATATACTACTACATTTCAAGCCCACCTTTTGGAATGGAAGGTTATTCAACACAAGCAAAAGAGATTGGCCTTGCTTACAGCTTGTTTCACTGGGGGCCTTTACCTTGGGCAACTTATAGTTTCCTTTCTGTTGCATTTGCCTACTTCTTCTTTGTACGCAAAATGGAGGTCATTCGACCAAGTAGCACCTTAACTCCATTAGTTGGTGAAAAACACGTTAATGGCTTATTCGGTACCATTGTTGATAATTTCTATTTAGTTGCCTTAATTTTAGCCATGGGGACTAGCCTTGGTTTAGCCACACCACTTGTGACTGAGTGTATTCAATACCTATTTGGTATTCCACATACCCTGCAATTAGACGCCATTATTATCTCTTGCTGGATTTTGCTTAATGCTATTTGTGTGGCATTCGGTCTGCAAAAAGGGGTAAAAATCGCCAGTGATGTGCGTACTTATCTGAGTTTTTTAATGCTGGGTTGGGTATTTATCGTCGGTGGTGCAAGCTTTATCGTCAATTACTTTACTGATTCTGTGGGCACATTATTGATGTATATGCCACGTATGTTGTTCTATACAGACCCAATCGGTAAAGGTGGATTCCCTCAAGGTTGGACGGTCTTCTATTGGGCATGGTGGGTTATCTACGCCATTCAAATGAGCATATTCTTAGCCCGTATCTCTAAAGGCCGTACTGTGCGTGAACTGTGTTTAGGAATGGTTTCAGGCTTAACCGCAGGGACTTGGCTAATTTGGACAATTCTTGGCGGTAATACTCTACAACTGATTGATCAAAATATTCTCAATATTCCACAACTAATTGAACAATATGGTGTTCCACGCGCCATTATCGAAACATGGGCAGCATTACCGCTTAGTACAGCGACAATGTGGGGCTTCTTTATCCTCTGCTTTATTGCCACTGTCACCTTAATTAATGCCTGCTCTTACACACTCGCCATGTCCACTTGTCGCTCTATGAAAGAAGGCGCAGAGCCACCTTTATTAGTGCGTATCGGCTGGTCTGTATTAGTTGGTGTTATCGGCATCATCCTATTAGCACTTGGGGGTTTAAAACCGATTCAAACCGCCATTATCGCCGGAGGATGCCCACTATTTTTCGTCAATATCATGGTCACCTTGTCCTTTATTAAAGATGCCAAAGTACATTGGAAAGACTGATCCGCTATACGCAAAGAATGACATATTAAGAGGTTATTAACATGGATTTTAGATTGAATGATGAGCAGGAACTGTTTGTTGACGGTGTCCGCGAATTAATGGCCAGTGAAAACTGGGAAGCTTATTTCGCACAATGTGATCGCGAAAGCAAATACCCAGAACGTTTTGTCAAAGCCTTAGCGGATATGGAAATTGACAATCTGCTTATCCCTGAAGAGCACGGCGGCTTAAATGCAGGTTTTGTTACTGTTGCTGCCATTTGGATGGAATTAGGTCGTTTAGGTGCGCCAACTTACGTGCTTTATCAATTACCAGGTGGCTTTAACACCGTCTTACGTGAAGGGACTCAAGAGCAAATTGATAAAATCATGGCGTTCCGTGGTACAGGTAAACAAATGTGGAATTCTGCTATCACTGAGCCCGGGGCAGGCTCCGACGTTGGTAGCTTACAAACTACTTATACCCGTAAAGATGGCAAAGTTTACCTTAACGGTAGCAAATGCTTTATCACCAGTAGTGCCTATACCCCTTATGTTGTTGTAATGAGCCGTGACTCAGCGTCTCCAGATAAACCTATCTTTACCGAATGGTTTGTGGATATGAGCAAACCCGGTATCAAAGTCAACAAGTTAGAAAAGCTGGGTTTACGCATGGATAGCTGCTGTGAAATCACTTTCGACAACGTTGAACTTGAAGAAAAAGACATGTTTGGTCGTGAAGGCAACGGCTTTAATCGAGTGAAAGAAGAGTTCGATCATGAACGTTTCTTAGTGGCTCTTACTAACTACGGTACTGCGATGTGTGCATTTGAAGATGCTGCTCGTTATGCCAACCAACGTGTGCAATTTGGCGAAGCTATCGGCCGTTTCCAACTTATTCAAGAAAAATTCGCTCATATGGCGATCAAACTCAATTCAATGCGCAACATGTTATATGAAACTGCATGGAAGAGTGACAACAACTTAATCACTTCTGGTGATGCAGCTATGTGTAAATACTTCTGTGCGAATGCAGCATTTGAAGTGGTTGATAGTGCCATGCAAGTGCTTGGTGGTGTTGGTATTGCTGGCGAGCACCGTATTTCTCGTTTCTGGCGTGATCTTCGTGTTGACCGTGTCTCTGGTGGCTCTGACGAAATGCAGATCCTGACACTTGGACGTTCAGTACTTAAACAGTACCGCTAATTAATCACGAAACCTCTCTCATCATTAGGTAAGAGAGGTTTCACTCAACCACTTACGAGGTGACGCTATGACAGAACATTTACCAATGCCACAATTCGGCCCACTTTCAGGGGTTCGTGTTGTGTTTTCAGGAATTGAAATTGCAGGGCCATTTTCAGGACAAATGTTTGCAGAATGGGGTGCTGAAGTGATTTGGATTGAAAACGTTGCATGGGCTGACACCATCCGCGTTCAACCTCACTACCCTCAACTTTCTCGCCGTAATCTTCATGCACTATCGTTAAATATCTTTAAAGACGAAGGTCGTGATGCGTTTTTAAAATTAATGGAAACAACCGATATCTTTATCGAAGCCAGTAAAGGCCCAGCTTTTGCACGCCGTGGTATTACTGATGAAGTATTGTGGGAGCATAATCCTAAATTGGTTATTGCGCATTTATCGGGGTTTGGTCAATACGGTGATCCGCAATATACCAACCTACCCGCTTATAACACCATCGCTCAGGCCTTTAGTGGTTACCTTATTCAAAACGGTGACAAAGATCAGCCAATGCCAGCCTTCCCTTATACCGCAGATTATTTCTCAGGAATGACAGCAACCACTTCCGCGTTAGCTGCACTGTATAAAGTCCAACAAACAGGCAAAGGTGAAAGTATTGATATTGCTATGTATGAAGTGATGTTGCGCATGGGGCAATACTTCATGATGGATTATTTCAATGGGGGCGAAATTTGTCCTCGAATGACCAAAGGAAAAGATCCGTACTACGCAGGCTGTGGGCTTTACCGTTGCCAAGATGGTTATATCGTGATGGAAGTTGTCGGTATCACGCAAATTGAAGAAATTTTCAAAGATATCGGCCTGGCTCATCTGCTTGGTACACCTGAAGTGCCGGAAGGTACTCAACTTATTCACCGTATTAATTGCCCTCATGGCCAATTATTTGAAGACAAGTTAGATGAATGGTTAGCCAAACAGCCTATCACTGAGGTCCTTAAACGCCTTTCAGAACTCAATATTGCCAGTGCCAAAGTACTCACCATTCCAGAGCTTGAAGATAATCCGCAATATATCGCGCGTGAATCGATCACCGAATGGCAAACCATGAATGGCGAAACCTGCAAAGGACCAAATGTGATGCCGAAATTTAAAAATAATCCGGGAAAAATCTGGCGTGGAATGCCGTCTCACGGCATGGACACTGACGCGATATTGAAAAATATCGGATATAGCGATGAACAAATCAGGGGGCTAGTCGATAAGGGGCTGGCTAAAATCGAAAAGTAATACTGTTGAATTCAGATAGCGCAAAGGTAGAAAGCGCGTCTGAACTCACGGCAAAAGAACGGGATAACAGTTTAATGGATGTGATTGGCAAACAAAACTTACGTCAAATGTGGGATGATTTGGCAGAGGTTTATAGTACAAAAACAGCGCTAATTTTTGGATCCGCACAAGGACAAGAGAGACAATTTAGCTACAGTGAATTAAATGAAGAGATAAACAGAACCGCAAATCTTTTCCATGCTGGTGGCATAAAAAAAGGCGACCATGTTGCCTTGCATCTTGATAACTGCCCTGAATTTTTCTTTTGCTGGTTTGGGCTGGCAAAAATAGGCGCTGTCATGGTGCCTATTAATGCGCGATTTATGCATGAAGAGAGCGCATGGATAATCAACCACTGCCAAGCCCACTACGTGGTCACATGCGATAATTTCTACCCTATTTATCAACCTATGCTACAGGATGAACAAAACCCTTTAACGCAGTTGTTTTTAATAACAGAAAACAATCTCCCTGTTGAAAAAGGGGTTATCGACTTTTTAAAAGAGAAAGCCAAGCACCCTATTACGCTTAATCATTACACCCCATTAAGTGTGGATGATACGGCTGAAATTCTTTTTACTTCAGGCACAACCTCTCAACCTAAAGGCGTTGTTATCACACACTATAACTTACGCTTTGCCGGTTATTATTCATCATGGCAAAACGCCTTACGGGAAGATGACGTTTATCTTACTGTAATGCCTGCTTTTCATATTGATTGCCAATGCACGGCTTCCCTCGCGGCATTTTCAGTGGGTGCTACCTTTGTATTGTTAGAAAAATACAGTGCTAGAGCCTTTTGGAAACAGATAATTAAATACCAAGCAACGGTAACAGAATGTATTCCAATGATGATGAGAACTTTAATGGCCCAACCCATTTCATCAGAAGAAAAGCAACACAAATTACGCGAAGTGATGTTCTACCTTAATCTCTCAGATGAAGAAAAAGACGCCTTTATTGAACGCTTTAAGGTTCGATTACTCACCTCTTATGGCATGACAGAAACCATTGTTGGTTTAATTGGTGACAGGCCTGGCGATAAACGCCGTTGGCCATCAATTGGCAGACCGGGTTTTTGCTATCAAGCCCAAATTAGAGACAAACAAAATAACGAAGTCCCTGATGGGGTGGTAGGTGAGATTTGCGTAAAAGGTGAACCAGGAAAAACCTTATTCAAAGAGTATTACAATCGACCTGATGCAACAGCCAAAGCGCTAGAGCCAGAAGGTTGGTTACATACGGGTGATTATGGTTATCGTGATGACGAAGGCTTTTTCTATTTTGTTGATCGCAGTTGCAATATGATCAAACGCGGGGGTGAAAACGTCTCTTGCGTTGAGATTGAAAACATCATTTCTTCACACCCTAAAATTCAAGATGTGGCTGTAATAGGTGTCCCTGACAACATTCGTGATGAAGCGATCAAGGCCTTTGTGGTGCTGGTCGAGAATGAAACCTTGAGTGAAGAAGAGTTTTTCCATTTCTGTGAGCAAAATATGGCGAAATTTAAAGTTCCCAGTGCTCTTGAATTTAGAGAGGGTTTACCACGTAACTGCTCCGGAAAAGTGATTAAAAAGCATTTGAAATAAAGCATAGGTAGATTCAATCACAACTTAATAACCTCAATCATAAATGCTTATTTTTGATGATGAAAAGGAATACAACATGAGCCAATCATTACACCTAACAACGCGTGGTTCAGTACTTGAAATTGTATTAGATAGACCAAAAGCCAATGCTATTGATGCGAAAACCAGCCATGAAATGGGAGAAGTTTTCCTACGTTTTCGTGATGATCCCAACTTACGTGTCGCGATTATTACAGGTGCAGGTGAACGCTTTTTCTCGGCAGGATGGGATTTAAAAGCAGCAGCTGAAGGTGAAGCTCCTGATGCTGATTTCGGCGCAGGCGGTTTTGCGGGGTTAACCGAGCTTTTCACTCTAGATAAACCCGTCATTGCAGCGGTTAACGGCTATGCTTTTGGTGGTGGATTTGAATTAGCACTCGCTGCCGACATGATGGTGTGCTCAGACAACGCTTCTTTTGCGTTACCTGAAGCACAATTAGGTATTGTGCCAGATAGTGGAGGTGTTCTACGTTTACCTAAACGTCTCCCCCCTGCTATCGTCAATGAAATGCTGATGACAGGCCGTCGCATGAATGCAGACGAAGCATTACGTTGGGGTATTGCAAACCGTGTTGTTAGCGTTGCTGAATTAATGGATAGCGCTCGTGAACTCGCAGATCAAATCGCCAATAGCGCCCCACTGGCTGTTGCAGCATTAAAAGAGATTTATCGTGCCACTAGCGAACTTTCTATTGAAGAAGGCTACAAATTAATGCGCAGTGGTGTATTAAAACATTATCCAAGTGTTCTCCATTCAGAAGATGCCACAGAAGGACCACTTGCCTTTGCTGAGAAACGTGTACCTGAATGGAAAGGACGGTAATTATCTAGTGTTTCGATAATACAACAAAGAGGAAAACGGATGAGTATCTACGCGTTTGAAGGTCTTGTTCCTGTAGTACATCCAACCGCCTATATTCACCCATCTGCGGTATTAATTGGTGATGTCATTATTGGTGCGGGTGTTTATATTGGCCCATTAGCCTCATTAAGAGGGGATTATGGACGCTTAATTGTTGAAGCAGGTGCTAACCTTCAAGATGGTTGTGTCATGCATGGTTATACAGATATGGATACCATAGTAAGAGAAAATGGACACATCGGACACGGAGCGATCCTTCATAGTTGTATTATCGGGCGTGACAGCTTAGTCGGCATGAATAGCGTGATTATGGATGGAGCCGTGATTGGTGAAGAAAGCATTGTAGCGGCAATGAGCTTTGTAAAAGCGGGTTTTCAAGGACAACCTCGCCAAATGTTAATTGGCAGTCCTGCCAAACATTTGCGCGATATTACTGATCAAGAGATGGAATGGAAGCGCATGAACACGCGTGAATATCAAGATCTCACAGTACGTTGCCACCAAAGCTTAGTCGAAACAATGCCACTAGCCGCGCCTGAACCTAATCGTCCACGTTTACGAGGCACTACAGACGTTAAACCTAAAGGTCAGTAATAAACAGCGACAGGCATCATTGCGCCTGTCGTATTGTATTTATTGTAAGATCATAAATGATCAGTTAGCGTCGTTGTGATTTTGACAGCATCCATTGCCATTTCTGCTCATGGTTGAGCCCATGAGGGATCATCGTCGCTAATTTTTCAGGTGAGCTTTGACTACTTTTTCCTTGAGCATGACCTTTTAAACGTGAATAGAGTTGAGGATCAATATGACTCACTTTGATCATTCGTTGGCACTGACATCCTCTGCCTTCAAGTTGATTAGGAACACTTTTCGTTTCACACTCAATTTCTTTCACATCAGAAAGGATGTAAGAAACGATATTAATCGCATTACATTGAGGGATATCGAATTTTTTCGCGATCTCTTTTGCGCTTACCCAACGCTCTTGTTCTTGAACCCAATCAGCAATTGACAGATAGAGTGGCTTATTCATGTATTCTTCACACATATTTACTCCAGTATTACAAATAAAATTTTATTTATTGCTAAATAAAAATAATAACTGTATATGTTAATTATCATTGCACCACGGAGTATCCGTTTTCCCTGTTAATTTGGTAATTTAACTACCCCATCAATATAATATTAATTTATTTTTAACAACCAAACTCGTTAATTAACACGCCTGTCACAATTTATTATTTTGTTATTAAAACAAAAGTAATAACTATTAAACTGAGTAAAAATAAAAATTAATTAAATTAAAAAAACAAACATAACACATTGATAAATAAAGCATTTGAAACAACAAAATAAAAAACAATAGATTATATTAATAATCCATTTCTAGACTAACATTATAATAATAGATTTGAATTTAGATTGCTAGAAAGGTGGCTTATTATTAGATATAAATCAATATTCGTTTATTTAATGCAATAATAACCCAGTGATTAAAACATTAGTAAAAGTGAAGATTAGTATTTTATATACTAAAAGCGATAAACTAAGTGCTATATAACTCTATAGCACCTAGTCTCATATTATTAAATTGATTATAAAAAACGACGCTCAAATGCAGTTTGCCAATCATCCGAAAATCTATTTACCGCATCATCCACAACTGGTGAGCGAATAATAGAGTAAGCAAGCTCAATCGGTAATGTCACCGAAGAAGCCCCCGCTAATAAACAATCAACAACTTGTCTTGGTGTTTTAAAACTCGCTGCTAAGATTTTAGTCGGTAAATTATGCATAGTAATTAAGGTTTGTAATTCTTTGACAACCCTTACCCCATCAGAGCCTTGTCTATCCATTCGGTGAACATAAGGCGCAATATAATCTGCCCCTGCTAAAGCCGCCATTAACCCTTGTGAGACACTGTAAATCGCGGTACCTAATACCAGCATATTTTTTTGCTTTAATTGTTTAATGGCGACAAGCCCCGCTTCAGTAACTGGGATTTTAATCACGGTATTATCCGCGATATTGCCAATACGTAATGCTTCTTCAACCATGGTATCGACATCACTGGCAATGACCTGTGCAAATACTCGGCCTTTGCCTCCCATTGCAGCTTTTAATTCAGGTAACAGCGTTTCAATATCTTGTGCTGATTTAGCAATAATAGACGGATTGGTGGTGACACCTGCAATAGGAAGAACTTGAGAGAGTTTTCTGACTTCTTCGATATCCGCTGTATCTAAATAGATTTCCATAATCGCGCCTCAATAATGTTGGTTTTTAAGCTAAATAATTATAGGTATAACGTAAAAAGTAGCATTGTGCGCGATGGATTTCTAGTGGTTCCAATAAAAATAGCGCCCGAGTAGAGGCGCTATTAATTAAATAACAATAATAAATGATTATAGTTTCTAGTTAATAAAAAACATTAACTCTGATCCAAATTTAGAATTCGGATTTATGATCTATTTATAATTTAAAATAAATAAGATTGAGTACAATACCATTATTGATATTAAATAATTTCTTCTATTACGTTAAATTTATTATTTTTTAAATTCAGCATCGATAACTTGATAAAAAGCATTACCTGTATCCGCAATATCCCAAACGCCTAAAATAATCTGATAACCTGAGCGCTCTGGTATATTACAATTTATCTCTACGGTTTCTGTTGGTATTTTGCCATTATCATCTTGTTGGCAGAATGGTGTTAAATCAAAATCAGCACGGGTCAATGGTTTATTTACATCCCACCCTGGTTTCGTAATAAAAAACCGCCATGATTCAGTGCTATGTTTAGCCGTTAATGTCCATTTAAACATATTTTCTCCACTTTTCATTGCCACTTTATGCCAACGATCCGCACTTTGTGCATTTAAAGCAGAAAAAGCTTCTTTCCCACCACTAGCAATTTGACCATCAGCAGGCCCATCTTTAGGAAATCCTTTAAGCCCCTCAATTGATTGAGGTTCATACTGTATTGGACCACAATCTTTATTTAAATTTTTCCCTTTTGCTGAACAAAGAAAAGCTCTGCTAGGAGGAGTATCAATGTATCCATGTTTTAACGTCACATCAGCTGACGCTGTTGAAATAAAACCCGCTGATGATAGTAATAATGTTGCAGTGAATACCATAAGTTTATTTTTCTTCATAATAAAGCCTCATAATTATTAATAAGTGTTTTTAAATATAATGATTGCATCAATCACAATATATACTAGTCAAAAAAAGATAATTAAATATTCATTTATTTATATTTGTGAGCAACATCGCCATTTAATTTAATATTAAAATGAGACTAACACGGTCATTTAATATTTATTAAATGACTATCAATAACAAAAATAATAAATTAAATTATTTTTATTACTTTTTTATATTTTATTAAAAGAAATAAAATCATCAATATAAAATAAAAACAACCCAAATAAGACAGAAATGCTGTCTCTCTGGGTTGTATATTTTGGGATATGTTTTAACGTGATTACAATATAGCAATATACAATCGCAATTGATGTCATTCTGTAATTACGATGTATTAATGTAAACGAGTTTTCATTGAGTTCAGAACACTAATTTTGTTCGTCTTCATATCGATAATCACATCTTCCGACAATACTTTCACATTAACTTTTCCTGAATCCTTGGCCAATAGGGCATAACTATAACCAGCCCTGCCGGAGAAACTAGGCAACTTAGCTTCAAGATTATAATCAAATGTAGCGACATTTTCTTGGACATGATCGATCTTCGTGCCTTGTTTCCCAAGATAAGTTATTGCCGAAGCTTATCTTATCGTCTTTGAGACTGACTAATAATATATTTATTAAAAACACTATTTATTTACAGGTTTAAGTTGTTCTAAAGAGAACGTGAGGATTTCACATTATAAGTTTCATTGTGACTCAGTATTGCACCTCGGCAAAAACCACAAACGATATTTTTATAATTGATATCATTTTTTTCTAATTCTTTTAAAACACTTCCTAATGTTACATTTGCTAATAAGCTCTTTATATCTTTCCTATTTCTGACAATTAGAAAATCAGATCTCACCGTATTACTATCCATTATTGCAAAATCTCTATTTGAAGATAATGCCGTAGCGACGGATTCAATCGTATCATCTTCATATTTTGATAATGCGTAGTCCTTTACTTTTCCTTTTGAATGGCTACCTGATAACCCCCATAATCCTCGACTATTTAAAATCTCAACCGCATTTTGTTTTTTCGGAATAGTGTCTTCACTCGTAATAGAAACAAATGTTTTATTTTTTCCTGTCGCTAAGTTAGATATTTTAGGATCAGCTAAATACGTTTTATGTGGATTTAAGAAATCTAATGTAGTCCCTTCTGGCGGAGAAATTTCATTGTGCCAAGGGAAATATCCACCATGTGATGTAATCACTAATTGTTCTGATTTATGGTCTGGTGTCGATATTATTTTAAAATATTTACCTAATTCACTAATCCCATATTTAAAGCCTTTTTTATATCCTGTTAATTCTTTATATTCTGTTGGTAACTTATTAACAAAATGATGAGTATTTAAAGTATTCGCAGATGTTTCTGATAAATTAGCCGCTTCACTTGTACTTGTAGATGCTAAAGTATCTTCTTTTAATGGTATTCGTCCATCCGGATCATGCAATGTCACAGGGTTATTACGCACCATTCGGTATAAATTTAGTCCATCCACCGTACCTGCGGGGTCGGCACTTAACCAGCGACCAATCCACGGTTGATAATAACGATAACCGTAGTAATACATCCCCGTAGCGTCTTTTTCTTTACCTGAATAACGAATGGTTTTGTAATCAGCCTCTACTGCATTTTCGCTAGACCAAATCGCAGTGCCACCATAAGGGTAATACTCTTCATAGCTAACTAATTGCCCTTGACCATCGGTTTCTAATCCACTGTTGCCAATACCGTCATCATAGCTATAACGCAGTGAGTTATTTTCAATTCCTTTCGGTGTGCCAATTTCCCAACACAATGCTCTGACTTTTGCACTAGTGCCTGCTTGAATTTGTACAACGGCATATTTCTCTGTCACAGAACTTGTGCTCACGTCCCATTGTTCAATATTCGGTAAATAGTGCGTAGTGACTCTTTCTAAATGACCGTTAGCAGTTTTGCGCCCGCGTATTTTCGTCATACGTTGGCTCGCACTGTTATATTGATAAGTTTCACCCTCAGACAAATGCCCACTTTCCATTATCTCTTTTGTGGCTTTCAGATGATTACGGCTATCCCAAATAATGGCATCACCATTAAGAAGCTGGGTTAAATTACCGCTCTCATCAAAATAGCTATCGACTTGCTTCGGATCAGAACATTGTGATTTAAGTAATGCCCGATTAGTTTTATTAGATATGGTTATATCTTGGGTAAAACTTTGTTGCGCAATAGCGGAGTTATGACGGATTTGCGTTAAATTACCGCCTCTGTCATAAGCGTATAAACGCGTGTAATTGGTATAACTTTGTGCATCTTTGACCAACGTGGTAATGGTTTGAGATTGGATTGATGCAGGTGTTTTTTGATTGGCAGATTCACGGCCTGTTGCACTCACTAATTGATACAGAGAGTCATAGATATAACGATTTTCAGGCACGACTTTCTGATTACGCCAGTAGCGCGTTGCTTCAGCATCATTTTTCAGACAGATAATATTGCCGACGGGATCGTACTCATAACGCAGATCTTGCATGATCTTCGCACCTAATGCATGACCTTGAGGACGCTGTGTTTTGACATTCAGTAAACGTTGCGTTTCAGGCTCATATTCATAAGTGGTGACTAAGCCATTACCCTGCTCTTCACGTAATTTTTGCCCCGTAGCAGAATAGGTTAAAGCGCGTAAAATCACTTGTTCTGATTGTCCTTTTAAGGTCAACCAAGATTGCTTAACAAAGCCTGCAATATCATAGGCAATACGGCGTTTATTCCCCTTTGCATCGGTTTCTTCTAATACAACCCCTGTCGCATCATAAGTATATTGAGTGGTAAATTTTTCAGCTTGTTGAATATCATTTACTTCACGACTTGAATTCCAATCAATAACACTACCCATATGCAATTGTTGTGTTTCTGCAATAACATGCCCCAAGAGAGAATAATTGCTATACGTTTTTTTACCTGCCGTATCAAAGTGTTCAATACATTTTCCCACTTGATTGGTATCGATTAACTCACTCGCGTTTCCTTGTCCCCATTTAAATTTCTGAATAACCTTCGTGTCTGAATTCCCTAATTTTCCTTCTTTGACTTGCTCTAAATATCGCTCAACGCTGGGCTCAGAATATTCATACGTTGTCACCGTACCTTTTGCATTAATCTGTTGTGAAACGGTACCCTCAATATCATTAAGACTAAAGCTTGTACCATTATCAATCCCTTGAGATACAGCAATCGCGCCACCTAAACTCACTGTTTGTTGAATATTCGGTTGTATTGCTGAATTTGATTGTTGTGTTTCATACAATCTTGCATCAATACTGCGTTCTAAATAACCGCGAGCATGATAATGGTGACGCGTAATACGTTCATCCGTTTGGTTAACCGTATCAGGATGACGGCAATAGCTAATTTCTCGAATAGCCGATCCTCGATTATCATGAACCACCACCGTTGGCGTTCTTGTATGTAATTGTTGATTTGACATATTTCTATAATTCCTTAATTTGCTTTCTTTTATGATCTAACTCATGAGTACCAAGCTGATTTTTTGTTGCCAATATTTCTACTACCGCTTTTTTATCGGTATTACATTTTTCTAATACCAACATTAAACGTGCCACATAATCAGGATAATCCCCCCATACTTGCACATTAAAAAACGGTGCTGAACAGGGCTGTAATAAGTGTGTTGGTACAAATTTTTCGGGTGCTTTAACGACGGTTAAGGGTGTTTTGTTGCAACTGGATAACAGCGTCAGGCACAGACTCATTAGCACAAGGCGTTTGAGCCAGAAGTAGCCGTAATTCTTGGCGTATTGCATGATTTTCTTCCTCTAAATAGTGTTGCTCCTTTTGTTGATGAGTGAGCGTTTCAGAGATTTTTTCCGCTTGCTCGTGCCATTGCATTAATTGTGATTGCAATGTACTTTGTTGATATTCAAGCTGACTATTTTGTTCTGAAAGTCGATTAATTTGGTTGTGCTGATAGCGGATCACCAGAAGCGTGGTCAGAATGACTAACAACACGCCTCCTTTTAATCCCCAGCGTAGAAGCCAGGTTAGACTCATGAATATACCTCTCTAGACAGCTCATAATGAGGGCCATCACGAAACGATACCCAATCACCGCCCCAATTCATTGAAACACCCAATTGATGTGCCGCTTGTTTCATCGCTTTTGATACAGATTCAAACGCAGACCAATCATGCCAAGGGATCGAGCCATTCACTAACGGTACAATATCTACAGCATGACCCGTTAAATGACGGCTATTGAGTGTTTTGCTTTTGCCTTCTTTTATTAGCACTTTTTGGCGCACGAATGAGCGTAGCCCTTCGATAACCACAAAATCATATTCACTCAATGTCAGTGCATGATGAACCACTTGCACTAAATCTTGATGCACACCTTTTAAGTTGTTTTGACTACGTTGACTTAATGTATACGTACTCATTTAGGCTCCTTAAGGCTATTCATGCCAAAAATACGATTCCATAGCCAAATCAATGTGGTACTTCCCATTGAGCCAAAAAGCCCTGCAATCATGTAAGACATATAGCGACTTGCACCACTTTCAAAACTCAATAATCCCCCTAATAATCCTGTGAATACTGAAATCACAATTTGGCTACCAATGCCACACCAAGACCACCTAATTTGTTTTTGCCTAATTTCCATTAAATACCTCACGATACCTCCCCAGGCTGAAAATCCACCGATAATCATCCAAGCCAGCGCATCGCTTTCAGATGGGATTGCTACCAGCATAATAAAATTCCTAAATAGAGCGGATAAATGGTGTTCCCCATTAATCCGCGTAATAAATAACCTACACTAAGGTGTCATTTTCATCTTCCTGAGCCACAAACCACGGCGTCATCATCGTATGACGGCGATATTGTTTTGCAGTAATCACTTGATATAAACGACCTAATGCATCGTAATAATGGGTATCCGCAAAGCGATTAGGCTGAGATGAACTTTCCGAAACATAACGCCAATCATTCAGGAAATAAGGCTGGTAAACGCGCTTTACATTCCCTTTGTTGTCATATTCGGTTTCACCTAAAATTGCCCAACGTGTTGTGGTACTTTTTTGCTGTGCTTGCTGTACACTGTCCACCACTAATTCCCCTTTTTTACTGCGCAAAAAGGACTCACCCGCTTCAACTCTGATAGAGGTTTGCAATAGGCGTCCAAAACCATCGCTAAACGCGATTTGTTGGCGAATTTGCTGTTGTGAGTCGCTGTCATAACGGTCAGTCATAATTTGCAGAGCGTGTGGAGGCAGTTTTGACGATGAAGACATCCAACTGTCCGTGACATAAACAAAACCCGTAGCAATAGGCAGAGTTGATGTCAGTACCAAAGCCTCATCGACAGTATTTGGCATCGTAAAGGCTTTATGGCTATAACCACTTTCCTGACCTTTTTCAGCCCCTGAAAAACGGGTTGTCGTTACACGACCAAAACCATCAAAGGTCACTTGACGAAGATTTTTGTTTTCATCTGTTATTGAATTAGGTGATAAAAAGCGCCAATCATAAGTAAGATGAAAATCTTGTGTATTTAAAGGAGATCCTTTACCCATTAATACACAGAATTGCTTATCCCACAGTAAGTTATAATCACAAGAAAACTCTGTTTTTTTATACACCAGTGGCTTATAGAACTGGGCTAATGAACCATAGGTTTTAACGCCTAATAACGGTTTTACCCACAATTTTTTGCTTTTTTCTGTTTCATCAGCGAATAAATAGTCTTTTTGCTGATAACCTGCATTTTTCATCACTTCATCCAGTTTTAAATCTGGATAAGGTTGTGAAATGACTTTTGCGGTTTCTTCATCTAATTCCGCGGTTTCACTGTAAGCTAAACGCACAGGGAAATCGGGTTCTGCTAATGTTGCATTACCACTCGCATCCAGATAAGCAAGCTGTTGTTGCCCTACAAAGACTGAAGCTGATTTTTGTGTGAGCAAATTATTGCTCGCTAATAATGCTTCGACATTCAGGCCTTCTTTCGGCTGCTTTTCCGCACCGAATATCCAACTATCTTGGCGACTGGCGTTGATGATCGCGAGCTGATAAACCTGTTTTTCAGGATGAACAAGATGATGGCAAGTCTGGCGCGATAAACCTAAACGCAGAGTGTGTTGTTGCTCATCATAACTGGATGCCCATAACGTCTCGGGTAGGCTTTCGTAGTGCTGATAAGGGTTTTTCGCCCCCTTAGCACGTCTTGGATAGTTAATCGAAACGGCTTTAGATACAAAACCATAACCGTCTTGCTCTAAGATAATGTGTTGATGACAAGCAGGATCAGAAGCAATACGCTCATAATGATAGTCACGGCTTTCGACTACAGAAGGCATCACCACTGGTGAGCGCCCTTGCGCTTCAATTAAACGCACTTGTGGCCGTTGTTCCGTAACGACATAAGGCACATCAGATACAACGGTATTGTCTAATCCATAGACCTCTTTTCTAAGCAATTGACCTTGCAGTCCACGCTCAAGCCAATAGGTGTGCTCTTGATGCACTGTGTTATTACACGCTTTTTCTGAACTTCCATCACCTTGGGTAAAGCGTGGTGAGAAATGAGAAAACGCCGCACTGTCGCCTTGCCAAAACTCATTAAAAAACTGGTTATCAACTAAGGATTTTCCCGTTAAAAACCACTGACGCGTTAATGCACTTGGCGTTTTATCCGTGGTATTTTCTTCACTTTTAAAAGACTCGGCATTGGTGGCTTCTACACAACCAAAACCACGAAACTCATTTTCTTCACCATCCCAGACACCATGACGATAGTTGTAAGTTTGCGCTAAACAACTTTGCGTGATTTCATCAATGGTTTCAATTTTCCACAACGTATGTAGTGCGAAAGGTAAGTGGCTAACCGCTTTAGCTTTATTTTGCTGTTGACGAGTTGATTTTTCATCTAACCAATATTGCGCTGAACTACGGTAATGCAAATTCTGAATAAGCCCCATATTGTTATTAATGGACGTTAATAACCACGGCTTTTTATTTTGTAACGAAAGCACCCAATGTTGCGGTGTTGGATAAGCTTTTGTCAGTAAAATACTAGCGACACCAAGACCTTGGATATCCGCCACTTGCAGTTGGCATTGGTTATCAAAACGCACACCTTTAGGTAATGCGATATCATCACCACGCACAAATTGATTACCACTTTGGTTAAAATACACCTCTAAATGAGTAGATTGAGCATAAATAATATCAGTCGTACCGCTACCATCTAAGTCTGCTAAATAGAATTGATTAGGATTAAATTTCAGACGATCCGCAGAAAAACCAGGGATCGTCATCGGAGTACTAAATCTCCCCTCACCTAAATGCACCCAACAGGTTACGCCTTGGTAATCCACTTTAATCAGGTGTTGTTGACCTGAACCCAATACGTCACTAAATGCCACTAAGGTACGTCGATTAACGTTTTTAATCGGCAACGTCACGCCATCAGCCTGCATGATATCTTTGCTTTTTTTCCAGCCTTGCGCAGAGCCAGCATAAAGACGAATACTGCGAGGACCAATTAAAGCTAAATCAGCAAAACCACTGCCTGTTAATGAGGTGATTTCCGCTCTAGAATGAAAATATTCTACTGGCAGTGCATCAAGCGGCACAAAATTTAGCCAATTTTCTGCGTTGGTTTCATCTTGAGTGTAATAACCATTCACATCACCTTGGGTAACTAACCATTCCAGTTTTCCATTACCCGTCACGTCGGTCAGCATGGCTGAATTCCGCAATGACGGAATAACAGGAAGCTTTTTTGCTTTATCCCATGTTATGGCATTCGGATTTTGTTTATCTTCTTTTCTGACAGGTGCGCGATACCACCAAGCACCTCGATCTTGATACAACACGCCAGACAATCCTTCGCCTAATAAATCAACATATTGATAAGGCTGTTGTGGTGTAAAAGAAGCAAGCTCATCCAGTGATTGCCACTGGGCTTGTTTAGTCGCACCCACCATTTGCCAATCAAATTTAACCGGTGGCAATGTCACTAACGACTGCGCACCTTTATTGTTGTTAAACGCAGATTTTTGTGCTGAGACTAAAACAGTACCTGATGCGGACTCATCGTAAGTGAGCGTTAATCGAGCAACTAACTCGGGTGTTTCTGCCAATGGTGTTTGTTTTTCTAAACTTTCAAGACGGTGATACATCAGTACTTGGCGACATAAACGACGAGTACGAACTTCAAAACCGTAATGGAAAAGAGAAAAACAGTCTTTACGCAGTGCCCATGCGGAATTACTTTGCCATTGTGGATAGGTGGCTAATGCGCTATCACGCTCACCGTAATCAAAGACCAAAGTAAACAAGGCATTTTTCGGTAAGATGTTATCCGTTTTCGTACATGAAAAAGCACGCTCTCCCACAGGGTTACCGTAATACACTTTCTCTAAATAACGCTGTGTATTAGCATTTTTATGGGATTGAATTTCTTGTTTATCACAACCTTGTTCATCTTCAGCGCGATAGTGATATTCAATTTGCTCACCCATCGCTGAAACCGAAGCATTGAGATCCCATTGCGCAATATGTGCACTGTTTTGGCTATCCACAATCTGTGCTGTGGTTTCATAACCAAATAAGTGAACCTCACCATTTGCACTCAACATCACCCAAAATTGTTTTGGTGTATTGGCTGAAACATTAGCCTCATTTAATGACCAATATTCAAAACGACTAAAACTTTTTTCAATACGTGAGCGATAAGTTGTCACTTGATATTGATGAGCGAGTTTTACGCCAAGTAACTCATTACGCTGTGCCGTTTCAATTTCGCCTTTCTTATTGATAATTGGCACAATCACTTCACCTTCAGGCCCAACAAATTCATCTTGTTGAGTATAAGTAGGCACGCCTTTTGAAGTACGACGACGAATCGACATCACCCCCACAGACCAGCCAAAGCCAAAAGCGCCATTACCAGCTTGATTTTGATAACTTAGACCTAAAGAAGGGGCATAACCACGACCTTGGCTAATAGGCAACGGCAAGCTAAAAGTGGCTGCACCATCAGGGCCAACAGCACCCATGTTGCCCGTTAATCCTGTGACAGCCCCACCACCTTTTGGTAAGTTTGGCGCATCAAAGGTCAATTTCTCTGAATTTTGCATGTAGAACTCCTGACAGGCTCCCTAAGGAGCCTGTAATTAATTAAGATTTGGGTAATTAGCGAATGGTGTAATTAATGTGGAGAATGATGTCGTTCAGTGTCAGTAACATCTCTTTTTGCTTATCTGTCGCATCAGGGAAGCTTAAAGTCAGTGTACTGCTATCATTCACAGGTAAACCTTCAAATGGCAGATAACGCTCATCATTAAAGTTCAGTTGGAACTGACCACTGTCATTCATGCCATGAGAAATCGCAATCGCACTACAACCTCGTGGTTTCACCGCACTACCGCCATAACTCAACACCGCACGAATATTCTGATACGTGCCTGTTAACGCAGGTAATGTCACACTAATTTGTTTAACGCGACGTAATTGACCTAAATCTGCAGGATAATCTTTGTCGCTAGCTAAATCAGAGAGCTTAATCGAAGCCTGTAATTGACCGTTTTTCAGCGTAATACCATTTTCTGCCGTACCTAGCTGGGTTTTCGATTTATTAATCAAATCAGCGACTTGTTCAAAACCAAACTTATTAGTGCCTAAACCTTGGTACACGTCTTCCAACGAAACAATCTTGGTGATTTCCAATACACGTTTATCTTTTTCAAGGTAGCTATTTTCCATTTGAGTCAGGTTATGCATTAAGCTTTCACCCGCCATCAAACCGGAATAATTACCTTGCCATGCCCCTGGGCGAATAAAGGTTTGTGTTTCACCTAAATCATACTGATAAGCCGATTCTGCCATACGGCAACGGGAGGCAGCCAAGTCGTAGAATGGCTTATAAATCGCCATCAATTTACCGCGTAACCAGCTATACAGCGCTTTATTGGTAAATTTATTTTGTAAGAACGCTAAATGTGCCTGCATATGCACTTGCTGTTGCATCAGAAGTCCTAATTGCAAATTAGCCGCTTCTTTACGCACACCCAATGCTTTAATTTGTGCATCAAATTGTTTTAATTCTGATTGTGCTGTATCACGTAATAATTTCCACTCTTCACGACGACGACGGTACACTTCAGATTGACTTAAAATGTCTGACGCCATATTAGATATGGTACCAGCGCTAAGGAATCCAGTACCTACTGCATTAAGTAGCCCACCATAATTTGATCCCCCCACAGCCATACCGAACGTATTTGGTGCTAAAACCGCTATACCCGCGCCCACATAAAATGGTTGACTTATTGTCGTAAATCCCATGCCCATAACGCGAAGTGCTAGTGCTCTTGTTTCTTTTGCACTAATGTTTTCGTTATATAATTTGCTATAATAATCATAGCGGATTTGTGCACCTTTCCGTAAATCCTGTAATGAATTTTCGTTATAAGCAAACTCTTCAATCGTTTTCTGCTGATACTTGATATTTTGGAGAGTAATTTCATTACCCTGCGTTGCTAGTAATTCTGACAACGCTTCCACATCTTGACGCTCAGTGATGCTAGAAAGCGAACTACCAAACTGTATTAACTGGCTGACGACTGATTTTGCGCTATTTAATATCACAGGGAAACGCTGAACCGGTATCATCACTTTCGGCAATACACCATCCTCTTGCGATTGATTAACTGCGGTGATTAGCAGTGCCTTAGGATCTGCTGGTGTTGCATACATTGGTAATGACAGCGATTGCCCATCAATCGATAAGTTGTGACGCAAATTAAATAAACGCGATTTTAACGTGTCTCGATACTGCGCTAACTTCTCATTAATTTGTGGTAAAAAAAGCGAAGTTAAGGTATTTGCTGTGCGTGATAATGTTGTTTCTTTTTTCTCATCATTAACAGAAGGTTTTGCTTGATGTGTTATGGTTGCTGCATCAATTAATGTCGGTGCTGACCACACATCGTCCTCTAATAGTTCTGTCTCATTTCCTAATAATTTCAGCGCTTGTACATACCACATTTTAGCTTCATTTAGTGTGTCACGCTCAAGTTGGCGATAAGCACTGTCACCTCGTGCCACAAGAATATCAAGGTACTTCATAAATGTAGCCAATTTATAGTGCATTGGATCAGCTTGTGCCACAGCATCAGGATCAGTTGAATCCAGTTGATCATGATCCCAAGCTGTATCCGCTAATAATGGCTGTGAATTCCAAACACGATGAGTATGAGTATTGTTATCAATATAACCATTTGGATTAAACACATAACGTAGCCAACGACTAGCTTCGTCGTAATTTTGCCCTTCTAGCATCACATTTGCTAACATCATCGGGGTGTAATAGAACAGTTCCCAAAAGTAGAGAGCATTCGCACCATTAAAATCCATCGGTACATCAGCGCCTTTTTCCAGAGCGGGTTCAGGCAGTCTCTGAGAATTTAGCGTTAAAATAGCATCAATTCCGTTATTCGCACGTTTGACTAATTGACGTGCAAATAATGTATTTAAACGTACTAACAAAGGTTCATTTGCCACTGTCATTGACATATATTGGGCATGCTTTTGATTTGTTTTTAAGCTAATAACACTCTCATTTATATGTTCTAATTCACTGACTTTAAAGTAACATAGGCTTTTAGCAATAATTTTTTGGTTCTTATTAACCGCTGTTACATCCGCAGTTAATATTAACTCACCATTGTCATTAAATGCATTTTGAGGAACATCAAGCTTAAGCTCTTTATTTTTACTATTGAAGCTATTACTACCCTCAACTAAAGAAGTATTGGCGTTAGACCATTGTTCGAGAGAATAGGTGACTTTATTATCCTGACTAGAAGATAATGTTATCTTAATATCATTAACCATTTCGTCATCACTATAGATAATTTTATTTAAATCACTAATAGTTAATGGGTAAAATATTCCTTTCCCATATTCTCCCATAAGCAATTGACTCGTTACTTCTCCCGAAACATAAAAAAGAAATCTTGGTGCTTCTTTATCTAGAAAATGTTGTAACGAGAAATCGCCTAATTCATTAGAAAGCGTAAAGGCAATTTTATTTTTCGATGTATATTTTAATAAACTATTTGACTGTTTAGTGAAAAAAGACAGTTCTACGCTATAATCTTCTCCATTATTAACATCTAAACCGTTAATTACCGCACCTTTTATATTATCGTAAATAAAGAAGTAAATTATATTTTTTCTAACATCAAAACCTAAATAATAACTAAAATCAGTTTTTCCATTAAAAGACAAGGTTGTCAACTTACCAACACTACCTGAAGTATAAACAATATCCTCTAATAGAGAACCACTCTTTAATAAACCGTTAAAGATATCTTTAATAGGTGCAGGAGCAAAATTTCCATAATTAATATTACAGTTAACAAAAGCAGAAAGGTAACAAGATAATGTTTTATTTTTCGACTCTACACTGACACCATTAATTAAACTTCCTGAAAGAGAGACATGTTGAGATTCCATTGTTTTTATATCATCAATAGGATCGTGAGATATTGAGTAAGCTAATTTACCTCTCAATGCAAATTTATTATTAATATTTTTAGTGAGTTTTTCACTACTCAAATCAAATTCAGACTTCACATTAATATAAATGTTTTTTGCATGTTCCCCATTTAAATCTGATATATTAGAAAACACCATTTCATTATCAATAGAGTAAACTTGATACTCTTTATTTTCATCTTTATAGATATCACTTGTGACATAAGTTAAAAAATATAATTTATCTAATTCTTCGTTATAGCTTAAATGAAAATTTCCTTTTTCATTATCTATAATATTATTAGGCAGTTGAAAATCAATAGGTGAGCTCCAAGTACCATCATAACGGATATGTGATAAAATTAAATTATATCGTGTCTGCTTAGAAATTGGTGTAGATGTACTTTCTTCTTTATTCTCAGACTTTTTATTTTCAGTTTCTTTTTGTTCAATCCAAGCAACATATAATCGATTATTAAAAATAACAGGACGAATTAAATTATTGTAAGGGTTAGCACCATTCTCAATTTTAGTCCACTCTGTCCAAGCATTTGCTGCCATGACTCCTTTTTTTATTTTACTATGATCTACACTACGCCAATAATAACTTACTTTTTCTGATGCATTACAACCAATAAAATAAGTGTGCCCATCTTCTAATCTCACACTATCATGATAACCACTAATCACATCTAAATTAGCAATTTGTTCAAAAGAAGTTAAATAGGTTTTAAATGCATCATCAACCGTATCACTATTAATACTATTTTGACTGATTGACTGTAACAACGTATCCATCATTTTAGTTTGACCAATACGTACTGTAGGATCAATATAGTTTTCAGGATAATAAGCTAATAAAGAGACACCACTCCAAGTGCTATAACGCTTATTATATTTATCCCAATCTATAAAAAACTGACGAGACTTAATAAGTGAATTAGTATTTTTCATATCCAAAGATAAAAATTCATTAATATATAGCTGTATACTTGCAATAGCTTGTTCTATCTTTGTGGTTTTTATTTCAGATGAAACTTTATTATCAATCAGTAAATAATGATAAATATCATCACTAGTTACTAAATTTAATTCATTAAACTTATGAATATAAAATGCACTAAGTGCAACACTCTCTTTTTCATCCATTTTACTTTTTAGTAAAATAACTTGTTGAGCATTTAGCCCGCTTTGTAAAATTTTACTAATTCTATCCCAATTCAAGTAGTCTTTTTCTTTATTCCCACTTGTAGAAAATTTTAATTGAGTTAATAGATTAAAGTTATTTGGTGTGATGTTAAATATTTTAACCATATCAATATAGCTAGAGATTTCTTTGATATTATCAAATTTAATTTCATCATCCAGTTTTAATAAAGAAATAATTTGCTCAATTACCTCATCAGAGACTCCATATGCCTTTGATAAAATTGAAACAGTTCCATAACCGATAAAAAGGTTAATTAGCTCGTCTTTATTATTTATTTTATCTAAATAAAAACTATGGAATTCAGATATATCTTTTATTGATTTGATATTAGGAAGAATAGATTCATAATTAAGCAAACGTCTTTCTCCCAATATATTTATTTCGTTTTCATTTAATCCTAACTTAGTAAATATAGAAATTATTTGACACAACATTTTTATATAAGTAACAAGTTTATTTTTATCTTCTAATGTTTTATCATCCTTCCTTACCAAGTCTCTAAAATCATCAATAGATAAGTTTAATATCATATTACTATCGAGATATTTCCATACAGCATTGGCAACACTTAATGAAGGAAGGGATAAATGATAACCTAGTATAGGTAAATAGCACGGTATAATTGCCCGTTCTGTGAATTCATCTATATAAAAATCATTAAATTTCATTAACTCGTTAAAGAGTCTTTCCATTTCTTTAGTATAAGATAAATCATATTTTTTAGCTGTCATTGAATATAGTTCTGGAATACTAAACTTATACTCTTTGATAAACTTGCAATAATTATCTATTGTATAAATTAAATTACCTACATCATCTGATAAAGATTGTTCATTAATGGGTTTACTGAAAGGTTCAGGTAACATATCAAGTAATAAAGAAAGAGAATAAATATCTAGACTATGTACTGTTGCTAATAAATATACTCGATATAACAGTGATATATTCTTTATAGAACAAGTAAATCCCGTTTTTTTACCAGAAGCTAATTTCCACATAGCAACAATGCCAATATCATCGATATGAAATGCACGTTTTAAGGTATTAATACGTATAATATCATCTGGAGATGATGAATTAAAATCAAGTGCTTTATTATCTGCAATAAATTTACTTTTACCTAATGGAGGAGAATTAAATAAAATATCAAATAGCGATAAAGAGTTATTAAATTTTTGATGATTAATATTAGCACCATTAAGTACTATAGATTGCTCAATATTAATATTGTATTTCTCCATAATATATTGTACATGAAGAATAGAACGAATAACCTCAGAGTCAATATTGTTATCATTGTTTTTTGTTTTAATTAAAATATATAGATTATCAATAGAGATCCCTGTTGCTTTATGTAAGCGAATAATCTTATTTAATACCAGCATACTTTTCGCAGATAGTTCATTATTTACTTTAAGAATATTAAATAATGGTAATATTTCTTCTTCTGAAATAGAGTAATATTCTGATAAGAACTTTAAATTATTCTTTAAACTGATGTCTTTATTTCCGAAATTTTTCTCTATTAGTTCATCAATTTTATCGTCAGAGATTAATTCTGTTAAAATAGCATATAATTCAGGAGAAATAGATGAATTAATCGTTGAGATCCATTCTGTATCTAAAATATTAAGATAATCTTTAGCCTTTATTAATTTATCAACCAAGCCATCGCGTAATAATAATGTTTGTCGAATAGTTTCATAAGGCTGATGATAAGGATTTTCACCCATTACGCGAGTTGTTGCTAGTTCTTGAAATAAATCTTTATCATTGCCTAATTTATTTTGCAGTGCGGTAGTAAGAATTTTATTTGATAAAGAAAGAGTAGAAACTTCTTTATCCAGATTGTCTTGAGAAAGTATTAATTGAGCTAAATCAGGACGACGTGTATCAAGACGATACATTGGGCTACCAGGATGTATTTCTTTTGCTTCACGATAAAGTTCAGTTAAATAACCCGCAGGTGAAAACATCGATGCCACAGATTTAGAATCGACATAGTGGTTGTCTCGATTTGGGATCCAATTTTCTAACGTACTACTTTGAGTAGCATGAGGTTGAATACCTAAAACCACGGCATTTTGTACTTGTGGATTATTACGTGTTAAATAATGAGCTTCATTTAATTTATTAATTTTTGCAGCTTCTTGAGCTTCTTTATATAATGTTTTTGCTTCATGCCAACTAAGTTTCTCTTCACTCAGCGAGTGGATTTCATGAAGTGATAAGGGAGCTAGATCATTTAACGTGATATTTTCCACTGTATCAGAATTCATTTTCTTTAAAAGTGTATTAATGTTTTTCATTAAATATTTTCCTAATATAAGTTAATTTAAAATTAAGAGAATAAAATCGTCGTTTCATCTCGAAAATTAAAATACCAAGAAAATAAGAATTGAAAATTGAATTTTTTATAACCTGATATTGAGTTTTTTTATTCTTTATAGATTGATTGTGGTTTTTAATAAAAAAAAGATTGAGAAAAAAAGAGACAATTAATAACTAAAATATGGAAATAAAAAACAATTAATCATTTGATTTTATTTTTATCAAAAATACGCTTATTTATTATCAATATTAGTCGGTATTGTTATTTTTTTAATTTATTCTTTATCCTTTTTTCATTTTTAGTCGCACCAAAATGATTATTGATAAATATCAATATAACGATTCCATTTGGGAGGATTATTTATTCGTAAGATATATATAAATAAATATGGAGAACGCCTGCATGTTTTTCTCACGAAAAATAAATCAGTTCTTTGCCGTCGCAACTTGTCAAAGCCTAGTCAAAGCAGCAAAACAAATCAATGTTACCCCATCCGCACTACGCCACGGGATTAACGAACTTGAAAGCCAAATAGGTAAGTCACTGATTAAACGCTCCAAAAGCGGAATGGATCTTACCCCTGCGGGGAAAACACTTTATGATCGTTTATATCCCTATTATGAAAAAATTAGAAAAATTGAAAATCAGATAATGAATCCCAATGAGGATAAAACCTCGCTCTCCATTAAATTAGATGGTCTTTATTATCCTGACTTAAAAACAAAACTGTTGGAGATCCGACAAAAAAACAATCAATATAGCCTGTCTTTAGAAGATGGTTATATTAATGATATTAAAGAAGAACTTTTTGATAAAGAGTTTGATCTTGTTATTTCCTCTCTTGAATTTGACTATCCTCATAAAAACATTAATACGATTAATTTATGCACACAAAAAGTCGGCTTATTGGTGAGTAAAAAACTCTTTGAACAATATCCCAACACCAAAACATTTTTTGCCAAAGAAACCTTAATACAAAGAAGCAGTACTTTGCAAAACCCCATATTTTCAACGATTTTAGATAAGCTAAAAAATCAAGGTTATCAATATCATACTTTAGGCTTAACAGAGATGGCGGATGTCTTGCACTGCGTTGATGAAGGGGCGGGTTACTGCTTTATGCCTGAAAATATTCATTATATTTCAACGATCACAAATGATGAGGTTCAATTTATTCGCTCACCATTTCCTTTTGATATTTTCTTACATCAAAAGGTCTATTTTAAAAAAAATAATGATAAAAAATTAGCTGATATTGCAATGACACTACGTTAATCAATTAAAACAGCGCATTGATATAATCAGAGGTAAATCCACGATATTGTAGATAGCGAACTTGCTTGGCTCTCTCTTTAAAGTCTTTGGGTTTAGCTGTACCGAATTTTTTCTCTTTGACCTCTTGGCAGAGTGCGTACCAATCTGTGTCTGTTTCTTCTAATACACGTTCAATAATTTCGCTAGGAAATCCCTTTAGGCGTAATTCTTGGCGAATACGTAATGGCCCATAGGATTTATTTAAATAACTACGAAAAAAACTATAAATAGTGCGATTATCATCAAGGTATTGGCTTTCAAGTAAGCGTTCGATCACTTGAGGTAAACACTCTGGCGCCGTTGGTGAATCTTTCTCTGTTTCGCGAATTCTGCGCTCAATACGGCGTTGCAATTCGTTTGTACTGTAATCACGACGAGACAGCATAAAAATAGCGTACTGATAAAGCTCTTGATAAGTCATAACGTTCCTTTATTAAAAGAGTCCATATAAGGCAACTATTATCATAACGGTTTATCACCGAAATAGCTTATTTCGATGTTAATTTCATCAGTAATATCGAGAGAAATAAAACAGTAATAATTAAAAGAAGAGTTATCATTTCTTTTTTATAATTTTAATCGGCTAGTTTTATTAAGGTTTTCTTAGGGAAAATAAGGGTATTTACTTAATAATCTCTTAATAATACTACAGTAATGCGAAATATAAGTATCTCTTACTGTATATCGCACTTATAGCTGGTGACCATCAATTAGAAAAAGTTTAAAATTTTCCACTACTCTTTTACTACTTACTTTTTTAATTTTCTGTGGGTTATGTATGAACTTTTCCAATTTAAATAAGGTGGTTTTAACCGCCTCTCTTCTTGCGACTGGCTTTTCTTACGCAGATAGCGATCGCCCACTGCTCTCTTTAAGTGTGAGCCAATCTGGTGGCACCGCATTAAATAATGAAGGTTCGTTAGATACACGTACCCCAGCAAGCCAATCTCGTGTTTTACCCATTTGGGGCGATGAAGCTCGTGCCCGCGGTTATGATATTCCAGAGCCTTTTGGTGCCAGCTATAGCTATATGAATCTACGCCAAGATATTATTGTGGATAAGATTGGGTTTGATGCCAGTAAATGGCCAGAAATGAGTGATGTTGTTAAAGTTGATGTAGGACATACTCGTGAAAAAAGTGAAACTCATATGCTCAAGCTGGATAGCTGGGTTTTCCCTTTTATGAATGTATATGGCTTATACGGTTATACAAAAGGAACATCAAAAACAGTCTTAAATGACGTATCTATGGATTTTGGCTTTCCTATGTCCTTAGCTAAAGATGAGATATTTGAACTTGATTTTAAGGGTAAAACCTATGGTGCTGGTTTTACTTTAGCCGGTGGTTATAACCAATTTTTTGGTACTTTTGACTTAAACTACACTAAAACAAACTTAGATATTTTAGATGGTGATATTAAAGCGTTAGTGATTTCACCTCGTGTGGGTTATGAGTTTGTTTTCTCACCACTGATTTCCGGCCAAGGTAATACCAAATTACAGGTGTGGACAGGTGCAATGTACCAAGATATTACTCAACGTTTTAGAGGAGATGTAAGTAAATTACATCTACCAGGTAAACTAAATGACATGATGAATAATCCTGATTTTCTAGAAGGAATTGGGAACGTCAAATTTGACGTTGAACAACATCTTGCTCATAAATGGAATCAAACTGTAGGCGCACGTTTAGAAGTGACACGCAATTTTAATGTGATTACTGAGCTTGGTTTTAATAATCGTAATAGCTTCTTTGTTTCAGGTGAGTTCCGTTTTTAATGGTTAAATACCCTTTTATTTTTGGGCTGGCATTTGCCAGCCTATTTATTTCGCATACAGCACAAGCTCAACTATTTCCCGATAGACAACAAATAGACCAATGGCTAGTTGGATTAGGGGGAGAAAATAACTTCGACCGTAGTAAAACTATCGACTGGGGCGTATTGCCGGGCCCATTTTATACGCCAGAGCTAGAATTGGGTGTAGGCATCGCCCTTGTTGGTCTTTATCAAGCCGATAGTCGCCCTGATAGTAAAATCTCGTCTCTCTCATTAAGTGGCTTTGGTTCATCAACCGGTGCTTTTGGCATGACCTTTAGCAACTACACCTATTTAGCAAATGATACTTGGCGCTTTTATCTTACAGGAACATTAAATAATGTCCCTACCAATTATTGGGGTGAGGGTTATCACGAAGGGCGTGTAAAAGATCATTTCGGTGAATTTCGCTCTCAAGAATTGCGTCTAACGCCCACGTTACTGCGCCAAATTACCAAAAACACCTATATAGGATTAGGATGGGATTACTCCAACCTACAAGCTGCTACCCCAGATAATCCCTTTAAAGACTATATGAATGCACGTGATTTACCTTTGCGTTCAACCAGCTCGGGATTAACGGTTCGCTTTACTTACGATAGTCGCGATTTCTTACCGAATGCTTATCAAGGTCAGGCTTTTGATATCAGTTATACCCATTATTCACCGGATACTGGCAGTAATAACCGCTTTAATGCGACACAGATGCAATATAACTACTACTATTCTTTAAGTGATACTGCGGTATTAGCATTTGATAATTATGCACGCTTCACATCGGGTGATATACCTTGGAGTCAATTGTCTAAATTGAGTAATGGGCACCAAATGCGAGGCTACTATGAAGGGCGTTATCAAGATAATCACGTATTTTCAACCCAAGTTGAGTACCGTCAAAAACTCGATTGGCGCCATGGCATTGCACTTTGGGTGGGAGGGGGTACGTTGAGCGACCAAGCCCGTGATTTAGGCAAAGGCCATTGGTTGCCCAGTGTTGGTGTGGGTTATCGCTTTGAATTTAAACCACGTATGAATGTGCGCTTCGATTTTGGGATAGGTAAAGAAAGTACAGGATTCTATTTTCAAGTAGGTGAAGCATTTTGATGTTTAAGCGGTTTCTTTTTATCAACACCATTGTCTTCTTCTTATTTATTGCAGGTTGCACTCAAGTCACACCTGTTAAATCGTTGCATGCCAATCTCGAGAGTGTTACCCACGAAGAAGCAACACAGCTTTGGCAAATACCCGCACCGCTAACAGCACCTAATGGCTTAAGACCTTGTTGTGCTTTTGGGTATAACTTAAAAGTCAAAGTATTTGAAATTCCCGTGCCTTTTTACCGTATTGATAATGTGATTGAAGCCTCGACATTAGGTCATCATCGTTATAACGATAGTTTTTGGCTAGGTACAGCAGCCGTATTAGGGATAGGAAGTGAAAAATCAGGTTTAATTTACTCCCATAAAGGGGGATTTCTTGATATCGCCCATATTCGTGATACGGCGGATTACACTTATTATCTCTTTAGCCATATCTATCCCAAATTAGGGCAAGAGTGGACGCTAACATTAAGTGATGAGTTAGCACAACGTAAAATCCACTTTAACGCATTTACGCCTCCTAAAAACGAATTAGAACGCTACACCTTAAGTGCTTATCTTGCGGCACGGTTAGGTTATCGCCTCGCGGTATGGCATGAAATTGCACAGTGGTATGGATTTCGTTCTGTGCCAGGATTCTCCGAAGGGATCTCAGCCTTTTCGCCCGAAGATCTCTATTCTAACTTAATTGGCGCCCGACTTTCCCTTACGTTGATCTTAAATGGCCATGCCACCAGCCTTGAACACTATAATCAATCAATGCAGGGCATCATTCCTTCTGCGCTCTACCAATTAGAAGCTCAACCTCGTCAATTAACACAACAATGGTTTGATGTGATTGATGGGCAATGGTGGGATAGTCAGCAACGAATTCCTGACAAGTTTTTAGTTTTAATGCGTGATTATCATATTTCCGATAGGCGTTATCCGGTGTTACCTTTTGAGGAAACAGCATCCCCACACTACCTCACATTACCTAGTGCTTATTCTGGTTATATTTTAGAACAATTAGCAGAATTTCAGCTTTGGCCGACAACGCAAATGGCAAATTTACCTTATCCCAAAACCTACTGGCGTGAAGCGGATTTTACTGATTTGATAGAAAAAGCACGTGAAATTGATAATAAAACTCGACCAAAAACAACAAAAACTGACTAAATAACAAACAAAAATGACACATTTCCCACTATTAATTGTGCTAAATTTAGGTTAACTCACATCTTTTTTTATAAGAAAAATTTAAGGTTTGAGTAAAAAAGCACTTTTTGTTAAAGGGGAAAAGCGATTATAAAACGAGGCGTTCCAGTAAATCTTATACATTTAGTTAACAAATCACTCGTAGTTATCCTAATGTGAGGCGATAATTTGTAGCTATGAAAAAAGTAATTTGCTAGTATTCGTTCGATTTTTATCCAGTTAAACGAGGAGAAGCAATGCCCTCTCAATTGATGAGGACAAGTGCCGTCTTCGCTTTCTTGATTTCACTACTATTTACTGGTGTAAGTTTTGCTTCAACCAGTACCAGCAGTTCCCATATACTGCAGGCGTATTCTTTCAAAAGCACGTCAACACCGTTGCCAGATTTGAAAAGATATCCTTCGGGAACACAGCGTAAGAAAGCGTTTTTAAATGTCATAGTTCCTATTATTGACAATGTTAATAATAAGATAATGAGAGATCGTGAGTGGTTAACTGCTCAACGTAAAGCCCAGCACTGGGGCAGCGCAGATTTAAAAAAACTGCGTGAAATCTGTCAATACTATGGCGTCACATGTACCAGCCCTAAAAAAGTGAATTGGGATTCGTTACTGACTCGCGTTGATATTATTCCGACACACTTTGTCGCAACGCAAGCCGCAACAGAATCAGGCTGGGGAACATCAAAATTGGCACAACAAAATAACAATCTATTCGGTATGCGATGTGGGAGTCAGTCTTGCAATAATGTGCCAGGGAAAACCAAAGGCTATGCTGCCTACCCTGATATTGAAGGCTCAGTGATTGCTTATATGCGTAATCTTAATACGCACCGCGCCTATAACTCATTGCGCTCCTCAAGAGCACAGCAAAGAATGACGCAGCAACAACTTGATTCTCGCCAGTTAATCACTGACTTGAAAGGTTACTCAGAATTGGGTTCAAGTTATAACAAATATCTGACCGAAATGTTCGACTCAAATAAAAAACTGATCACTCAAGTTCAGTTGCAGTCGAAACAAGATAGTTAAGCCTTAACAGGCTTTCATCAGGCAAAAAGCCACTTTTCTTTCCAGAGAAAAGTGGCTTTTATTTATCATAAGATAATCTTTTGATTGAAAGCCGGCTTAGAATTCATAATATATGGGGTAACACGTTTGGTATGACTTTTAAATCACACCCTTAGAGCCATTTATGAATTTTTTTTCATTCGAGTTTCTCGGAGCCTTTGTTAGCTTTTTTATTCTATACTGGCTCTTCCAAAAGCACATTAAGATCCAAAATATTCTACTGATTACAGTTAGTTATGCTTTTCTCTTTTATGCAGACTATCGTCCTGCGATTATCTTATTAAGTTATACGCTCTTTATTTATTTGCTAACAAACCTATTAACTAAGTACACCTCTTCTAAAGTCATATATTGGCTATTAGGATTATTGGTGGGTGTCTACTTCACCGCCTTTAAGTATTACTCTTTTTTCCAAGAGTCGCTGACACAAGCATTCCAACAATGGGGACTCAGCATTGAGCTACCGCTAATTGAGTTACTTGCACCATTAGGGCTCTCATTTTATATATTCCATTCCGTTAGTTATGTGGTTTCTGTTTGTCGAAAAGAGATCCCCAAAGCCCCGTTTTTAGATGTCGTACTTTATCTGTGCTTTTTCCCGAGTATCGTAGCAGGTCCGATTAATCGTGCTAAAGAATTTCTCCCACAAATTCAAGCACCAACCCGAAAAATCATTGATTATAAAGGGGCGATCATGCTGATTGTATTGGCTATCGCAAAACTCTTTTGGTTGAGTGGTTGGTTCTCAACAAACTATGTTGATCCCGTATTTAATGCGCCTGATTTAGCACAAAGCGGACAAGTGCTGACGGCAGTTTATGCCTATGCATGGCATATCTATTTCAATTTCTCGGGTTACACCAATCTTGTCACGGGTATCGCCTTATTATTGGGCTTCGTTGTTCCTCGTAACTTTAATGCACCTTATTTAGCAATAAATTTGGCTGATTTTTGGCGTCGCTGGCATATCAGTCTATCTACCTTTATTCGTGATTACGTCTATATTCCTTTAGGGGGAAATCGTAAGGGGGTGATTAGGCAGAACTTTAATGCCTTTGCCGCCATGGTGATTTCTGGGTTGTGGCATGGCGCTGCAATGACCTTTATTATTTGGGGTGCTATTCATGGGATTGGTGTGGTGCTATTAAATATTAAACACCGCCTCTTTCCTGTGAAGAAAGAGGCACCACCAAGTGCGTTATCGTCATTCAACATGCTGTTGTCATGGATAATCACGTTTCATTTTGTTTGTTTTGCGTGGATATTTTTCCGCAGTCAAACGGTGGGAGATGCCTTACTCTTAATACAGCAACTCTTCAGTGCTGGCGCTTGGGCATCATTACAAGCTGAAGGCTTAACACTCTTTATGTTCTGGGGGCTTTTCTTACTTTACCCTTGCTTTGTGACTTTAAGAGATATTGTGGCTCGTCTTGAGAAAAGAGTACCGTGGTATGTTTACCCACTGCCACTTGCGTTGATCCTCACGATTATTTTTATGTTGTCTCCAGATGGGGTGCCAGGATTTATTTATGCCAGCTTTTGATTTCTGCTCAAACTTAAAAAAGACAGCAAAAGTTGCCTTAATGGTACTGTGTAGTACCCTCTTTCTGATTTGGCTAAACCAAACATCACTAGAGCGTTTTTGGCAACAACAATATCATCGCCCTGCACCTTGGTCTGGGCTCTCCCACTATTATGCTTGGCAAGTAGGAGGGCAATTGCGTGATGGCGTATTTATTGCTGTAGAAAGTTATCGGGATTATCTACAAGTTAATCACCCTGATAATCAGGCAAAACCCATAGTGCAAACCTCCGCGCCAGAACAACTTCCTGAGGGCTTTGCGGTTGGTTTACATTTCTTTAATGGTTACACTCGACCAGCAACTCAATTGACGCAACGCTTCCCGCAATTATTAGAGCGTAAACAAGCCATGGGAGGATTACCTTATCCTTCTGTTACAGACATCTCTGATGCAGCATTAGAAGCCTTAAAACCTATCGTCCCCAAAACAGAAATTACCTTATCACCAGAGGATAAAGTCTTATTTGCAGGTGACTCAATGATGCAAGGCGTCGCACCGTTGCTGAAACGGCAACTGCAAACAAATTACAACATCAGTAGTATAGATTTAAGTAAGCAAAGTACTGGACTTGCATACCCACGCTTTTTCAATTGGCCACAAACCATTGCGACACGTTTAGCCAGTGATAATTCCATCAAGTTACTAGTTGTCTTTTTAGGCCCTAATGATCCTTGGGATATGCCACCGGATGGTGGAGGGCGTTACTTAAAATTTGCTAGTGAGGCATGGGAATCGACTTATCGTACGCGCATTGCAAGCATTATAGAGAACGCCAGGCAGAATAATGTCACGGTTATTTGGGTTGGGCCACCGAATATGCGAAAACCGAAGTTATCTGAAGGTATGGCATACCTTGATAAACTTTACCGTGAAGAAGCTGAGAAAATGGGCGAAATTTACCTTTCCGTCAATGATATGTTTAAATATGAAAAAGATATTTATTCTGATTATATGGGCGATGGTAGTAGTCGTGTTAAGTTAAGAGCGGGTGATGGCATTCATTTTAGCTTAAAAGGTCAGCAAATTATTGCTCAACACGTATTCTCACGTATTCATCTTCAAGAAGAAATTAAAGAAGATGATGCCGTCGATGATGTAAAAGATAAAAACACGGTTATTGCAAATGAAACAATTAGCGCACATCCTTGAGCGTAAAACCTTAGTCGGTAGCTCAATTATACTGACCTTGGTGTCACTTTTAGTGGCGTGTAACCAAGACACTGAAAAAGCAGTGAAGTTACCTACCCCCACAGTATTACCTGCTGATGGCTCAAGACAACTTTACAACTATCACGATCCTCAATTTGCGGGCTTCGTTAAAAAATTACAGCAAGGTCGTCAGACTGTGCATATTGTTCAACTAGGCGATTCTCATACTGCAGCTGATTTTTTCAGTGGTAAGTTACGTGAACGTTTTCAGGCCGACTATGGTAATGGAGGCATTGGTTTTATTCCTCCAACTAACATTGCAGGTCAACGTATTGCTAACGTACAGTATCAGAGTGATAAAAAAGCATGGACACTGCTTTCAAGCAGAAAAGATAACGATCCAGATTTTCCATTAGGAGGGTTTATTAGTGAACCGCAAGCTAAATGGGCTAAATTACAGTTATCTGAAAACCCAGTAACTCAACAACGTTATCAATTACAAGCACTCTATAAAGCACCAACTACAGCACAAGTGAATGTGCAGTCATCAACAAGCAAAATACTGTCATTATCACAAACACAAGGTAAATGGCAGTTTTCAAACCCAACAACGATGACTTTTCCAGTCAGTATTACGGTTAGCAAAAGCCAACCCGTTAAATTTGGCGGTTGGTTAATCACCAATCAACAACCAGGTGTCATGCTTTCCTCATTAGGCATTAATGGTGCCACAATCAATATGATGGATAAGTGGGGGACACAATGGACAGAAACGTTAGGCCAATTAAACCCTGATATGGTCATTTTGGCTTATGGCACAAATGAAGCTTTTAATAACACCTTCGATTTGAGCGCTTATCGCCAACAGCTTACGGATAAGATTCGCCAAATTCGCCAGCAAGCGCCTAATAGCACAATTTTACTAATAGGGCCTTCTGATTCCATCAAAAATAAAGAGGCCCCTGATTGCCGTTCACAACAACCGCAATGGCTCAGTGATATTGTCAGAATTCAAAAAGAAGTGGCACAACAAGAGCGAACCCTTTTTTGGGACTGGCGTGATTACATGGGGGGCGAATGCTCGATAAAAGCATGGTCACTGTATGAGTTAGCAAGACCTGATGGTGTACATCTTTCTCGCGAAGGGTACGAGAGCAGTGCCAATACACTTTATAGCCAGCTCACCACATTGATGAATAAAAGTTAACATCAAGAGTCTTGATAAGCTAAAAGGAGCTTACCGCTCCTTTTAGTTTTAAAGCCATTAATTTACAAATGAATCTAACAAGGCATCCACATATTTGATAACATCAACGCTGGCTTGTTCCATTTGTTCAATATATTTTGTGACGATCTCTTCATCACCTTCAAGATTAGCTTTTAATGCTAAACGCCCACATTCATGCACTAATTTATGTGGTGCTTCTAAACGACGAAAAGCGTCTTTTCCTGCAAACTTTCTACCCTCACCTTGATAATACCATTTACCTAAACGACATTCGGTATGCTGATTAACACAAAGCTCATCATCATTATTTAATAAATGAATATAAATAGCTTCTTTCCATAAAACATGATCTAGCTTGACGGTATTAAAAAATTGTTGCATCGACATAAAGGTAAAAAGATGTTTAAGCTCACTGGCTTGTGCTGATAATGACGCTAAATTCTGATGCCCTTCTACAACCAATTTTTTAACTTGTTGTACCTGCTCTTGGTTTTTTTCTGTCGTTTCTTTAACGGGAATAAAACGCGTCCCCAAATTATTATTAATCGTTGCGATAGAAGAGGCTTGTTGTTGAATCTCTAATGATAATTTTTTCATCTCTTGAGCTAATACAGAGAATCCCGCACCTTCACGCCCAATATGCCCCGCTTCAATTGCGGAATTAATCGATAAAAGATTCGCCTGACTTGAAAGCCTATCGATATTGCTAGCACTATCTTTAATTTTTCTTAACCAACCTGAAAATTTGTCTATCTCTTCTCTGCTATGCGTAAAATGTGCATCAACCTCATTTAAAAATTGAGCCAATGACTGAGAGTTATCTAACATCTCATTAAAGAGATGCTCCATTTCATCAAGCAAATTGAGTTTATCTTGCAACTTATTACTGGATACTAAAATAGAATCTCGAATGAGGGTAATAGTGTGGATATTGCAATCCGTGTGTTTGATAAAAAGTGAATTATAGTCAACCATGATATGACAGCCTTCGTTTGCCCACTGAATAAAGAAGCCTATAGGTTAATGGGAAACTAAGTATTTTCTGTCATATTTGATAGTCATTTATTGCAATGAAAAAGCGCGTCAAAGAACGCGCTAATAATTTAAAAAAAAGATAAAAAATCAAAGAAAAGCGAAGAAAATCATACCAATAACAGCACCTGTTGTACCAAGAATAGTTTCCATTAATGACCATGTTTTTAAGGTTTGTGCTTCTGTTGCACCCGTAAACTTACCAAATAACCAGAAACCTGAGTCATTAACGTGGCTAAGAATAATAGAGCCCCCCGCGATACATACTGATAGTGCGGCCATTTGAGCTCCACTGTAGCCCAACTCATTAACCACTGGTAAAACTAAACCAACGGCAGTTAAACAAGCAACTGTTGCTGAACCTTGAATAACACGTACTGCACCAGCAAGAATAAAACATGCCACTGCAATTGGCATACCTGCACCAATTAAAGCATTTCCTAATGCTGGACCAACTCCCGAATCGACTAACACTTGTTTAAAGACACCACCCGCCCCCGTGACTAATAAAATAATCCCCGCAGGCTGAATGGCAGCCGAACAAATTTCCATCACTTTTTCTTTGCTCATACCACGACGAATGGCAAGACCATAAATAGCCACTAAACAAGCCACAAGAATAGCGATAAATGGATGACCAACAAATTCAAGAATATTGTATAGTTCAGAGCCTTTCTCGACAAAACGCGCACCAATGGTTTTGCAACCCACTAATACTAAAGGCAATAGCACAAGCGCAAGGCTAAAACCAAAAGAAGGCATTTTATTTTGGCCTAAACTGGGCTCAGTTAAATCTTTTGGTAATTCTAACGTAACGTAGCGACTAATAAAGTTACCAAAGATAGGGCCCGCTAATAACATTCCAGGAATAGCCGCACACAGACCAATTAAGATCATCCAACCAAAATCCGCATTCATTTGGTCAGCTAACAGCATGGGTGTCGGCCCTGGTAATAAGAAGGCGGCAGCACCTGCAACACCCGCAAACAGAGGGATAGCCATTTTTACCACATTGCCACCAGTACGGCGAGCAACTGCGAATACAACACCAATTAATAGAACAACCGCAACATCAAAGAACAGAGGTAATGCACAAATTAAGCCTGCAATACCTAATGCATAGTTAGCTCGTTTCTCACCAAAGTATTTTAATAATCGGACTGCAATTTGATCTAACGCCCCAGTTTCGTGTAGTACTTTACCGAACATCGCTCCCAATGCGACCACGATAGAAAGGAAGCCTAATGTTCCCCCCATTCCGTTTTGCATGGTTTGTGTGATTTTTTCAAGTGGCATTCCTGAGAAAATACCCGCACCAATCGCAACAATCATCAACGCAATAAATGCGTGCAAACGCGCATACATAACGAAAAAGAGTAATAATAGAACCGAGCCAACCGCAGTTAGCACAAGCGTTAATGTACTCATACTGTTTCCCCTTCAAGAGCCCCATGCGTCACTGAATTTATTTTATTAATTACACTTTCAATAACATCATCAAGTGGCATTGAAATATCGATTTCATACACATCGTTTTCAGCTTTGGTTGGTTCTTCTAAAGTTTCAAATTGAGTGATTAGCATTTGAGGTTTAAAGAAGTGACCTTTACGTGCTTTTAAGCGACTTTCAATCAGTTCATAATCGCCTTTTAAATATAAAAAGTGCAGACATTGATTGCCACTTCGTAACATATCGCGATACTGTTTTTTCAATGCAGAACAAACGATTAGCGAAACATCATTAGTTCTTTGCATTGCGAATGCGGCATCATTTAACGCTTGTAGCCAAGGTTTACGATCTTCATCATTTAAAGCGTGACCTGATGCCATTTTCGTAATATTTGAGCGAGGATGGAGAAAATCACCGTCCAAAAATGCGGCGCCTGTACGTTGTGCCACACCATTTGCGACCGCAGATTTACCGCTACCTGATACCCCCATTAAGATAAAAACATGGTGTAGGGATTGGGTATCGTTCATAGAATGCTCCTTTAAGACAGATATTAAGTCTTTTTTGTAATGTTACCCGTAACTGTTACGGGTAACATATCCGAAGTAACAAGGTAAATACAACAATGAAGATCAACAAAGAAGTGAAAATGTGAAGCGACTCTCAAATGAAAGTAAGATAATCTACAAACTGACAACAAAATATCTGACCTAACTACGCCCTTTCTCACTTTTAATTCACTGTCAAAGTAAGAGTGATAACCTTAAAAGGTAGAAGATATACAATAAAAAAACCCTACTGTTATTGACATAACAATAGGGTTCGAAAAAATTAAACTTTAATATTATCAATTAGTTAGCTTGTTATATGCTTTCACCTTTAATTATACGAAAACCAACATCAATAACTTGCCCTCGAGCAATTTTACCTTTCATGCGTTTAAGCAATAAATCTGCAGCTTGTTGCCCCATTTCATCACGGGGGGTCAAGATACTCGCCAATCGAGGCGTCATCACCTGCCCTACGTCATGCCCATGGAAGCCTGAAATAGCAATATCATTGGGTACTGAAATACCTAAACGTTGGCACTCAAAAATAGCACCAATAGCAATATCATCATTAGTACAATAAAGTCCGTCTAAGTCAGGGTATTGTTTGCGTGCAGCATGTAATAACTCTGCCCCTAGCGAATATGACGAACTTTTCGGTGTCATTACACTGCCCGTAGGTAAACCCGCATTTTGCATGGCTTTCTCATAACCGTTTAAACGCATTAGGGTTCGTTCATCCTGTCTTGCACCAAGATAAATAACACGTTTACAGCCACGCTTGATCATTTCACTGACCATCTGTTGTGAAGCCTCAACGTTATCTAATCCCACCGCCGAATCAAAACAAGGCGAAACACTATCCATGATTTCCACGACCGGAATACCGGCTGTTTCTAGCATTTTTATTGTTTTTGGCGTATGCGTTCTTTCTGCAAGAATAAGCCCATCAATATTATAAGAGAGCAATGAAAGCAGACGTTCTTCTTCTTTTTCCGCACGATATCCATAGTGCGCTAACATGGTTTGATAACCGAATTTATCTGTTACCGATTCAATACCACGAATAACTTCGGCAAAAACTTGGTTAGTTAAAGAAGGTAGCAATACCCCAATCGCATGACTGGTAGAATTAGATAAAATATCAGGAGCGCGATTAGGAATATAATTAAGACTATCTAATTCGCGCGCAATTTTTTCTCGTAAAGCTTCAGAGACTTGTTCTGGGTTACGCAAAAAACGACTAACCGTCATTTTGGTGACACCAACACGTGAAGCTACATCCTGTAATGAGGGGCGTTTTTTCTTCATTTTATACCGCAACTATCCAAAAACATTCGTATTAATACGCGCTTTATTTTTCCAAGAACGCTGATTATAGCCCTAGGTTACACACTATTTCGAATAAAGTTTTTCAGATGTGTGCTTAGATTTGATTTTGACTGACTATCCCTTGACTTAAGCCAAAGGAAATATAGTATTCTTCGCTGTATAATAAATGAAATAACGATACCAATATAAAACAATAAACAGTGTGAACTTATGGCAATCCATAGACGACAATTTCTAACTTACCTCACCACCATTGCGACATTATCTGCACTTCCACATTCGGTAAGAGCCGCAATAACCTCACGTATTGCAGCACAGTTTGGTCATATTCCAGCATCAACTGCGATCCATCGCGTGATCAGCGCAGGTCCTCCTACTGACCAATTGTTGCTCGCACTAGCTCCTGAAAAATTATTGGGTTTTTCCTCTCTTAATTTAGAAAAAAGCTCTTTATTTTCAGATGAACTACGCAAATTACCTCGTTTAGGGCGCTTATCAGGGCGAGGAAGTACCCTCTCTTTAGAAGCCTTACTAACGTTAGAACCCGATATCATTATTGATAGTGGAAATGTAGATGAAACCTATCGCTCATTAGCAAAACGCGTTTCTGATCAAACAGGTGTGCCTTATGTGTTAATTGATGGCACATTAAAAGATAGTCCAGCCCAATTGCGTCAAACTGGCGCTTTATTAGGCGTTGCTGAAAGCGCAGAAACATTAGCACTCATTGCAGAGCAATATCTTAGTGATGCAGCCTTATTTGCTTGTGAACAACACACCCACCCACGTTTTTATCTCGCTCGGGGTGCTAAAGGGTTACAAACAGGTGCAAAACACTCTATTCATACTGAGGCCATTGAAGCATTAGGCTTTGAAAATGTGGTTGATATTCCTGATTTTACCGGGTTAACAGATGTTTCACCAGAACAACTGTTGATATGGGATCCTGACTTGATCATCACACAAGATGAAAATGCCTATCAGCAAATTATGCAAGGCTCTGTATGGAAAAGCATTCAAGCTGTTAAAAATAACAATGTGTTACTGTTTAAAGGCTTACCATTTGGCTGGTTAGATGGTCCCCCGGGTATTAACCGTTTAATGGGGATGCGTCGATTACAAAGCCATTTTGACACACGAATAAAAGAGCAAGCCGTTCACGATCTACAAAATTACTTTGCTCATTTTTACCATACACAATTAAGTGCAGAACAAGGTCAGCAATTGCTGGGGTATTTATGAATCAATCTGCACGTATTACGCTTCTCATTACGTTATTTTGCGTTGTCGCGTTAATTGCGATCACAAGTGGTAAGTATTCACTTACTACTAATGAGCTGTGGACTCTAGTCAATAATAAATTAACGGGGAATATAGAATATAACCGCACTGAAACCGTCTTCTGGCAAATAAGATTTCCTAGAGTGCTAGCGGCAATTTTAATAGGTGGAGGATTAGCGATTGCTGGTGCTGCTTATCAAGGCATGTTCCGTAATCCATTAGTCTCTCCTGATATTCTTGGGGTTTCATCCGGGGCTGGGGTGGGTGCGGTATTAGGTATTTTTCTTGGGCAATCCATGTTGTCGATTCAACTTTTCGCCTTTGCGGGAGGTTTAGCAACGGTTGCTTTAGTCTACTTTATTGCGAGACTTGCTAAACAACATGATCCCGTGCTTTCGCTTGTGTTAGTTGGCATTGCTATCAGTGCACTATGTGGCTCAGCAATTTCATTAATGAAAATTCTCGCCGATCCTTATACTCAACTGCCTTCAATTACCTTTTGGCTCTTAGGTGGGCTTTCAGCTATCACCGCCTCTGATCTAATTTCTGTTGCGCCGCTTATGTTAGTGGGTTTTATCCCTCTAATTTTATTACGCTGGCGTATGAATATCCTCAGTTTATCTGATGAAGAAGCCAGAGCATTAGGTTTAAATGTCGAAGTAACCCGACTTATTTTTATTTTGTCAGCGACATTAATCACTGCAAGTGCTGTCTCTATTGCAGGAATTATTGGCTGGCTAGGCTTAATTGTCCCTCATATTGTCAGATTGTTAGTGGGTGCTAACTTCAATCATCAACTCCCTATTTCCTTACTTGTCGGTGCTATTATGCTGTTAATCACTGACACATTAGCCCGTACTATTGCCAACCTTGAACTTCCGTTAGGTATTTTAACCTCTGCCATTGGTGCACCATTCTTTTTAATGTTGTTACTTAGAACAAGGAAAGGCTCATGATCATTGCACAGACAAACCAACTCGCGATTGGCTACAAAGGCAAAACCTTAATTAAAGATCTCTCCTTTCATATCAAACAAGGGCAAATCATCTGCTTATTAGGTGCCAATGGTTGTGGTAAAACGACACTGATGCGAACTTTATTAGGACTCATACCTTGTATTGATGGTGAGATTAATATTGCGGGTAAAATACTAAGTAAGTGGTCACCAACAGAACTTGCTAAAGTTATGGCGTATGTTCCTCAAGTAACTCACCTTCCTTTTTCTTTCAATGTAATCGATATGGTTGTGATGGGGCGAGGCGTGCATCTCTCTTTTTTCTCTACGCCAAGTTCGCAAGATAAAACCATGGCAATGGAAACCTTAGAAATGCTCTCACTTTCTCATCTTGCCGACCGAACTTTTGATACTCTTAGTGGTGGTGAGAAACAGATGGTATTAATTGCACGCGCATTAGTACAGCAACCCAAATTACTGATTATGGATGAGCCCGCGGCAAGCCTTGACTTTGGTAACCAAATAAAACTACTTACCCAAGTTAAGGCATTAAAAGCATTAGGGATCAGTATTTTTATGTCCACACATCACCCTCAACATGCTGCTTCTTTGGCAGATGATGTCATTTTACTAACACCTCATGTGCCTGTTTTGCAAGATAGACCTGACATTTTGCTGACAGCCAACAATTTAGCGCACCTTTATGGTGTACAACCAACAGATATTCAGGCGCATTTTCACGCCTACTCTGATAATAAAGATGACCATAGGCAAGCATATGAACACAATTGAAACCACGGATTTTGCTGAACTTTATAAAAACCACATGGTACAGGCAGAAAGAACCAAAAAAGAGCCTGAACATTGGGATAAACGTGCCGAAAAGATGGCAGAGAGCTGTGCCAACCCTAACGATCCCTATCTAATAAAATTTCGTGCAATGATGGATTTTAGCGGTGCTGAAACGCTATTAGATGTAGGTTGTGGCCCAGGCTCTATCAGCATTCATGTGGCAGATAAATTTAAGAAAATAATTGGTATTGATTACAGTACTGGTATGTTAACGGTCGCTAGACGTAGAGCTAAACAAGCAGGTATCAACCATGCAGAATTTATCACTTGCTCATGGGAAGATAGCTGGGATGAGCTTCCTCGTTGTGATATCGCAGTGGCTTCACGATCAACATTAGTGATGGATTTACAAGCTGCACTCTTAAAACTAAACCGCCAAGCTAATTTACGTGTTTATACCACTCACACTGTTTCGCCAACCTTTGTTGATCAACGCATTATTCGCTTACTGGGTCGAGAGGTTCCTACGCTTCCAACATACATTTATGCTGTGAATATGCTAAATCAAATGGGCATTCATCCTAAAGTAGACTATATCCGTAGCCGTAATTGCCAAAGCAATTTCAATAACCTTGAACAATTTATTGAGGGTATTAATTTTTCAGTAGGGCCTTTAAGTGAAGATGAAATTACACGCCTAACTAATTACTATCACGAAAGTATTGAAAAAAGCGTTTCACTGATTTCACCAACCCGTGATTGGGCGATGGTCTCTTGGGATGTGGTGCCAGAAAGTGAGTTAACTCTATGATTTATTATCCTGATACCTTTCTTGATAATTTGTTAATGGAAGATATCCAATATGGCGATCTCACCAGCCGAGCGCTAAATATCAGCAATCGATTAGGCACAATGACCTTTACACGCCGTAAAGCTGGTTGTGTCAGTGGGATCATGCTGGGTTGTCGCTTATTAGAAAAATTAGGATTAGTCGTAAAAGCGCATCAACAAGATGGCGATTTTACCGATGCGGGTGATTGCTTGATCACCGCTGAAGGTCGTGCTGATGCACTGCACCAAGGTTGGAAGGTGGTACAAAACGTCCTTGAGTGGAGCTGTGGTGTGAGTGATTATATAGCGAGAATGCTGGAAACTTACCACCGCTATCAGCCTCATGGACAAATTGCATGTACACGTAAAAATATTCCTAATACCAAATTGCTGGCAACACAAGCGGTACTGGCGGGCGGTGGTGTTATTCATCGCCAAGGTTGTTCTGAAACTATCTTACTCTTTGCTAATCATCGTCGTTTTCTATCAGAGCCTGACAATTGGACACAACACGTTAAGCAGTTACGCCAAGCAGCACCTGAAAAATGTATTGTTGTAGAAGCTGATGACATTGAACAAGCTAGAGAAGCGTTAAAAGCACAGCCTGATATCTTACAGCTCGATAAATTCTCTATTAAAGATATCACACAGCTACAACAAGAAGCGCCTCTCATTGCGCCTCATTGCCGTCTTTCAGTGGCTGGTGGCATTAACCTCAATACTATCGAAGAATACGCACAAACCGGCATTACATTAATGATAACGTCGTCGCCTTATTATGCACCACCAACGGATATTAAAGTTCGTCTTTACCCCAAAGATTAAAATAAAAATAATGGCTTAGAGATAAGTCAGTATTTACCTTTTTAATCAACAAGAAACAAAAACAGCACAATAATAATGAGGTCAATAACAAGGAAATGGTTGTCGTGGCATAGAGAAATCTCTTTGCTGATCTTCATTAAGTTAAGCCTGTCGCTTTGTTTTATAACAAGCTCGAGTACTTACCAACGTGTAAGTGCTCTTTTTATTCATTTATTTTTACGAATATCGTTATATAAATAATTATATATAGATTATAAACTGGGATTGGAATGATGAAATTAAAACCTCTATGCTACTGTTTATCTCTTGCTCTATTACCAAATACTGTATTTGCTGACACGACTTATGGACAATCGACACCTGATCTATTAACGGTTTGGAGTAGCCCTATCGCGGCAAATCCTGACGTGTTAACGCAAGAACAAATGCTTGAACAAAATAAAGTGAATGCCGCGCAAGCCATTGCAACATTGCCTGGTGTTGTTATGCAAAAATCAGGCAACCGTAATGAATACACGATTAAAGTACGTGGTTTTGATAGTCGCCAAGTCCCTGTATTTTTTGATGGTATTCCCACTTATGTTCCTTACGATGGTAACTTAGATTTAGCGCGTTTTACCACTAACGATCTGGCAAGCATTGAAGTCAACAAAGGCTATACCTCATTACTGCAAGGCCCTAACTTAATGGGGGGGGCAATTAATATAACGACTGCAACACCGAAAAAACCATTAGAAGGCAGTATTGCTTATTCTCAAGGTTTTGCTCGTGGCGCTGATTATGCACACAATATGAATGCACGCTTAGGTGCTCGTAATGATTTAGGCTTTATTCAAATCAGTGGTAGCCAATTAAAACAACGTTTTACACCAATTCCTGGTGCTGATGAAAATAATGTGGCAGCGGGAACTCATGGACGTCGTGATAATTCAACAACAGATGATAAACGTGGCATGATCAAAGTGGGTTGGACACCACGCGCTTCTGATGAATATACTCTGACTTATGTAAAACAAGACGGCGAAAAAAATAGCCCACCATCAACATTGGGTAAAGGTAAATTTAAATATTGGGCATGGCCAGATTACAATAAAGAAAGCTATTACTATAGCGGGATCACTCAAATTACGGATGGTATGAAATTACAAAGCCGTGCGTATCATGATAAGTTTGAGAATACCCTTTATATGTACCCTAAAAAAGGCGATGCACCTGATTACAGTCACTATGACGACTACAGCACAGGTGCCGCATTACAATTAGGTATCGATACTCGTGAAAATGATCTACTCTCTTTCGCCGCGCACTGGAAAGATGACGTTCACCGCTCTCAAAAAGAGAAACATGGTGATTGGATGCGTTATAAAGACAGAACCTGGTCTTTAGCCACAGAATATCAATGGGTTGTCACTAACGATCTTGATTTAGTAGGTGCAATTAGCTACGACTGGCGCGATAGCCTTGAGACTGACAAAGGCGCTGATGATAACAAACAAACGGCCTTTAATTGGGAAATGATGGCAAAATATTCATTAACCAATAATGATACCGTACGTTTTTCTGTGTCTGATCGTAGCCGTTTCCCTACACAAAAAGAACGTTACACAAGTGAAAAACCCAAAGATGGCTCTAAAGGGATCATCAATCCAGATTTAGATCCTGAACGCGCATTATCTTTCGACTTAACCTATGAAGGACACATTACGGATAAATGGGGTTACCAATCCAGCATTTACTATAACCGTGTTAGTGATGCTATTATGGCACACACCGTTTATCGTGGTGGCAACGCATTCTTCCAAAATCAAAATAGTGGACGTGTTGATTATATTGGGCTTGATTTAGGTACTAAAGGCAATGTGACAGATTGGTTAGAGCTAGGCTTAAATTACAGCTATATTCACAGTGATCCAAAACAAGTGGCACATGTTGAAGGTTTACCAAAACATAAAGCCTACATATGGATGACATTTATTCCTGTTGAGCAAGTTCGTTTTACCATTATGGAAGAAGCCCAAAGCTGGACTTATAACCGTATTGATGAAAATGACAAACTAGCAGGCTATGCAAAGACTGATCTGCGTTTAGATTATGACTTTGGTGGTGGTGTTTCTGCTAATGCTTCTGTTAATAACCTTTTTGATAAATCTTATGAATATACTCAAGGTTATATGGAAGATGGTCGTAATTACTGGTTAGGTGTAGAATATAAATTCTAATCTAGATCATTCTTTTTAAATCTAAGAGCTGATATTTATTAGGTATCAGCTCTTTTTATCCTTAAAATAACCATATTATCCGTAATATATACTCTATATAAAATTAAAAATGAAGAAAACCTTTTGCCATTTCTAATAATGTATTCATAGTACTACTTACAATTTTCACAAAATTATCATAGTTACTATTCGCCGCACTGTATTTTTTGGAAAGTTCATCCAGATTAGTATTAATCCCTTTCTCAAAGGAATCTAATGTTTTTTTCAATAAATCAAACTCTGTTTGTAACATATCGTTTCCCCCTACTGGTATATTATTTAAATAATCCATTAATTTATCCAATCCCGATAAATCTAAACTGACATCAAATAAAAAAGATATATCAGGTCTAACAGTCGCTGAGTTATCATTTTTTTTTGATTTAATACCCTTTATTTGATTAAGTAACTTTTCTAATGCCATAGCCGAATTATCCACCTCATGATTATTGGGATAATATATTTTCTCATTATTAATCACTCTATAATATCGCCCATCATTTTCTTTATAGAAATACATCCATAAACTAAAAAATTTAGACGAATCAATTTTCATTTTTAATATTGCTAATTTATTAACTAAATCATCAAGATTGACATTGATATATCCATCTTTACTTCCAGCCTTAGTTGACTTACCTAATTCAGATAATATCTCTCTTAACTCTCTAACATACTCCATATATTTAGAGAAAATATCTTTTAAAACATCAAGATAATCATTTTTACCTGCAATAATAGATTGCTTAACATTATCAAACAGATCATTTAATGAATCAGTGGGATTTTGAACAGAAAGATTATTTTGTATTGTTTGAAAAGTACTTCTAGTATTAATTAATGCCCTATCTTTATTAATATTGTTTATATTATATTGTTCAGATAGAAAATATACTTTTTCCGTCTCTGTTACTCCTTTTAACTTTCGATAACTATCTGGATTTTCGAGATAAATATTATTATATTCATTTTTTATATCAGATAATAAAAATTCCATATCATTTAAAGAATTATTATTATTTAAATGAATCATATTATCTTCGTTATGATTTTTATTCTTTATATTGTGTAACTGATGAGACATAGGGAAAATAGCTGTAGCCATAACATTAACCTCTTATATTATTTCAATAGAAAAAATATCTTATATGCCAGCTAAAAATTATTTTTTAACTTCTTATATAAGAATGATGTTAATTGACAGCATTGCTTTACTATTTTATCTAAAGTCTAACATTATTATTGACGTAAAAAACCTTTTGCCATTTCTAATAATGTATTCATTGTACTGCTCACTATTTTCACAAAATTATCATAATTACTATTTGCTGTACTAAATTTTTTAGAAAGCTCATCAAGATTAGAATTTATTTTCTTTTCTAATACGTCAAGTGATTTTTTAAATAAATCAAACTCAGTTTGTAAAATATTTTTATATTTTGAATCTTTCTTTCTATTTTCATTATCTTCTCTTATTTTAATCATTTCCTTACCGATATCAAAACCTGGCTTGACAACACCAAATAAGGAAGTATTTTCTGAAATAAGTTTTTTTCTTTTTTTCTCTATTTCTGATTCTGATAATATACCTTCTATAGAAATAGTGGTATCTATATTATTAATAAATTTATTAATATCATCAAAATCGACACTCCCAAAAAACTTAAAATTAATATCTTTATTCTTTTCAGATAAGCATTCTTCTTTTTTTATTTTAATGCCTTTTATGTCCTTTAGTAATCTTTCTATAGTATGTACTGCTTTATCAACCTGATTTTTATTTTTATAATGTATTTTTTGGTTATCAACATGACGAAAAAAGCCATGATCATTTTTACATTCAAATAGTATCTGAATATGAAAAAAGGCATCATTACCTAATTTTTCCTGATGTTTTATCTTAATTTTCTCTAATTCTTTTTTAAAATCACTATAATTGACTGCAATATGCCCATCTTTTTTCCCTGCTTTTGTATACTGAGATAAAGACGTGATTGTCGTTCTTAATTCTCTAACATAATCCATATAATTAGAAAAAATGACTTTTAAAATATCTAAATAATCATTTTTACCCGCAACGATAGATTGTTTTACTTCCTGAAAGAAATCACTTAAAGAATCAGTCGGATAACCACTCGTTGAAAGTGCATTTTGTATCTCTAGAGATAACTTTTTTTCAGAAGATAAACACTGCTGATAGTCAATACTATTTTTTGCATAGTGTTCAGAAAGAGAAATATAAATTTCTCTTTCTGTTTTCCCATCTAACTGATGACAATAGACCCAATTATCCAGATCAAAATCGTTATGCTCTCGTTTGATATGTTTTACTAAACTTTCCATATCATCAAAAAGTTGTTTCTTTTTTAAGATAGATACTCCCTCTTGAGGAGAAGAATGTGGTGTCAAATGATTTGCTATATTATGCATCCCTGAATGAATAGCATTAGACATATATTATCCTTTTACATTAGAACCAATAGTAGATGCCGCATCCTGCTGTGCATGAATAATCGCTTCAATGGCCTGCAATAGTGCTTTTATAATTTCAGTCACTTCTCGTTGCATATCATTATTATTATTAATGACATGATTATTGACACTTCCTCTAGCTTCTAAAACTTTCTGCTCCCCATCCAGTCTAATTCCATCAGCTTGTAGATTTTGATCTGCAACTCGCGCTAAAGGATCTGCCGTAGAGCTAATTAGATTACCCGTTATCATAGTTGGATTAGAGTGTCCGACCAGATTTTGCCCCATCCCTTTAATAGAAACAAACGCCCCCATGCCATGTATTGCCATTGAAATACCTGCACTCGTAATGGCAGCCCCTATCATAATATTGGCTTTTTTATTTAAATTATCTTTAATTTGATTGGCCATATTTAATTCAACATTCATCAGCATAACCCCCATTTCTCGGGATGCCTCAAATTTTTTAATCATTGACTCTAAATATTTAACAATCAAATTAATTAATTTCATCATGTCGTCAGATAAAAAATTAAATGAACCTAAATTTTCTGTTTTAATATTATCATAAATATCATTATCGTTATCGACATCCAATTCTTTTAAAATAGACTTTATATCTGGCTTTTTAATTCTTGGCTCACTTAAAATAGGCTTTCCTCCATCTATAACTTTATTTATCATTTTTTTTATTTTAGGTTCAATTATTTTATATAACATATCCTTATCAATTGTTTTCTCATCTTTTTTAAGATCATCAGGTTTTATATTATATTGGCTAATTACATGGTCATTACTTATTTTTATAGTCATATTAAAGTCTCACAAAGGATTATTGTTAAATAGATATACTTTTTATCATATCTGATTTTGCTTTATTACTAATCGATGAGCTTGTACTCATATTTTTTAAAATTTCAGTTATCGTATCAACATTCTCATGATAACTTTCCATTATCTTATCCATTAATTTTTGGATAAGGTTTAATATAGCTTCCAGTTTTTTACTGTCAGCCATAGATTGCAAAATCTTAGCTGAAATAACACTACTATAAATATTTACGGCATTAGTTGCAGTTGAGTTTACTAATTTAGAAGCGACCACACTTCTATTCAACATCACACTTGCTTTTTTTGAAATATCTTTAGCAAGTAATTTATTAATTTTCTCCATTGCTTCTTCAAAAACTTGCACAATGATTTCTTTAATCATTTTGCCCATCATTGCTTCAAGAGCATCATGTAATACACGTTTTAATGTATCTCTTATTTGTTGATTGACAATTTTATTTGCAACGTTAGTTAGACCTTTTACTGCAGGCCCAATTATAAAACTCAATGCAATCGCACCAACAAATAGAATGGCCGTAATTAAAATTTTAAGGGCCATTTTTAATTTATCTTGCATTGCATTTTTTATTTCTTCAATAATCTTCTTATCGATACCTAATCCTTTTAATCCATCAAGTGTGCTATTAATCACATCTGTGAGAAAACCGACTATTTTATCGATAGCCGTCATAATAGCATCAGAGATAGGTTGCATAATTTCATCCATAAACGATTTATCATGTATCGCTTGATAGACTTCATCAGCCACAGTTAATGCAATATCGGCAACAAATAAGGTAACCGCTACAGCCATTAGTGCCATTGATGCACCTGCGGTAAAAATAGATGCAATCCCCGCAACTAAGGCTAATAACCCACCTAATATTTTTAAGCCAATACCAGCCCAAAACTGAATTTCTTCTTGTTTTTTTATTTGAGCTTTTTGTTCCTCAATTTTTTCTTTAAGTGATTTTTCTGTCACTTCTCGCATTTCATCAAATAATTTCTGTTCACTTTCAGAGCGTTGTAACATTACTTTTAATGTAAGTTCTCGAGTTTTAGCCAATAAAAATGTTAATAACGCCATTCCAGATAATGAGTCAGACATGATTTCAAGCTCTAATGAACTTTGAGAAATCGTCAATGTTCTATATGTTTCTTTTATCTGTTCTAATTGTTTTTTTATTGACTCATTTTCTTTTTTATTTATTAATGCCTTTAACTCATCTTTATGTGATGTAATTTTCTCTTCATTTACAGAGACACAAGGCATATATTTAAATACATTATCAAAGAAACTTGATAGTTTTTCATATAAGCTATCTATTTCATCCAAAGATAATTTAGAAATATCATCAGGCAAAGTTAAAAATGGAAATGTTTTTTCAAGTAACTTTTCCATATCACCTTTAGATTTAATCTTTCCTGAAAGTAACTCATTGATTAATGAGCTAGGAATAGTATTGTTTTTTAAGAAGCTTATAACTTCACCTGCTGTTTGGAATTTATTGGATTTTATTTGATTATAAACTTCCATCCAATAATCAACATAAGCCTCTTTATTATTTTTTATTTCATCTAATACAGGTTTAATTTGATCTTTTAATCCATCAATACCTTTAGATAATTTATTTAGCTTATCTATATAATAATCAAGTTTATCTGGCTCTTTAATATTTTCTAATACATTTTGATGAATAACATTCTGATAAGATAATTGTAAAAATAAAAAATCATAATCTTTATTTGATTTCTTATTTTTCGGTAAGGTAGGATTTGAAGTTACTGATGATAATTTTTTTTCTTGAGATATATTCGTTTTATCAGTGTCTGTTGGATCATAAAGATGCTTTTCATTAGCAAGAATATTTGATTTTTTATCTTCATTATGAGTGTTACTTAATATCATTTCTCCTAATTCGAATTTATTATTATCGATAAAATTACGGTTCTTTTTTGTATTTTGTTGAGAAAAAGCATTTATCTTATACTGTGCATCATCTTTAATATTAATTCTTTGGCTATTCTTTTTTTGTTCTAGAGGTACACGAAGGGAAGGAGCCGTAAAATTATTTTCTTTCTCTTTAAGTTGTGATGCTACAATCTGCTCACTTGCAGAATTAATCCTTTGTGCTTGCTGTACTGTATCTTGAGTAACCTTATCTACCTCTTTAGAAACTAAAGGTGTGGATAGTGTTGTGCTTTCATTATTAACCTTAATCATACTGTGCTTCCTTCTCTGTATTTAAAACAACAAGAGGAATATCTTTTAATGACTCTAAATAAACATCAGCTCTCTCTTTCATTGATTGATCTTTAATATTTTTTGAAACTTGATCAAAACAATATTTTGCTTTCTCTTTATCTCCTAATGATAAATTACATTGGCCAGCATAAAATACAGGGCGATAATCATTTTTTGCATTTAAATAAGCTAAGGCATAAAGATCAATGGCTACTTGATACTGTTTTTTCAATTGTTTAACAGCAGCGAGTCCCATAATATAATCAACATTATAAAAATCATAAAGACATAAAAATTTGAAAATAGCTTCTGCTTCATCCAGTTTTCCTTTCTGGTAAAAGTCATACGCAAATGAATAAATCCCTTCCATAAATCCTTCTGGGATAGCGCCTTCATCCTTAAGTGATGCCCCATTTTGAACAATAGAAACAATATAGTTTGCTAATTGATCAAGCTCTTTTTCTGACATTTTTTCATATACTGACATGATGTTAATCCTTTCATCTATGATGAATAATTAATAATGAAATTCTAAGTGAATAATTAATTAATTACTTTAATAAAACACACGCCTATATTTACAAATATAAATACATTATTTTTATAATTAAAATAAATTAGGTGAATTTATTGATTATTTATATAATCCATTTCTTCTCTCAATAAACCTTCAACCTCTATTCTCTTAAGCCAGATAAGAATATCCATAACATCCAATAAATCTTGATCTATCATAACTTCGAACAAATGATATTTATGATAAATTTTTCTCGCCAATTTAGGATAGCGAATAACAGGAGTTCCAACTTTTTTAGCATAAGCTTTCACAGCGAGTGCTTTATCATTAATACATCTCAGTGATACTAACGGCATAATCCCATTATCAGGATCAAAATAAATACCAACAGCCACATGAGTTGGATTCACAATGACAGCAGATGAATCGCGGATCACCTTTTTCATTGGCTCATCAAGTAATTCTTGATGAAGTTGTCGACGTGTTGATTTTATTTCAGGATCACCCTCCATATTCTTATTTTCTTGTTTAACTTCATGTTTTTCCATCATCATATCTTTCATAAAGAGGAAGAAATCAGCAATAATATTTAAAATAAGAATAGGTATTGAAAGAATAAAAAATATAAATATAAAACTAATAACCAGAGAACACCATTTATCAATAACAACATTTAAACTAGAACGATATAATATAAATATTTCTTCACCGTGTAAAATAATAAAAACATAACAAGTAACTAAAAATATAATTATAAATAATAATGTCTTTAAAAGATCTTTAATTGTTCTTATGCTAAATATTTTTTTAAAGCCAGAGATTGGATTAATATGGTTAAGGTCAATTTTAATTGCTTCAGTAGCAAGTTTAAATCGAGAGCTAAATAAAGATGGAATTGCACCAGATAAAAAGGTGACTAAAAGTATTGGTAAAACAATATCAAAGAATAATGTTGATATAACATCGATATAACTTTTTAAAGTAATATTTGTTGGATGAAGTAAAATAGATTGATAAAAAAGACTAAATTCATCTAAATCGACTTGATGAAATAAATACATAACACCAATAAGATAAACAAGCCCTGATGTTAATTCTTTACTCTTAAAGCTTTGTCCTTTTTTCGCTGAATCATCGAGCTTCTTCTTCGTCGGTTTTTCTGTTTTTTCAGCCATGATAAATACTCATAAAAATCGAATAAAAGTATCTATTATTAAAAAACGAATAAAGTTCTGAGGTCATCGCAGAGGCGAAGAAAAGGAGTAATGACATAAATGCAATAATCCCTTTTATACACAATGACAGAGAAAATGCATTTAATTGGGGACAAAAAAGTGAATAAACGCCTAACGCAACTTCACTTAAAAACATAATAATCAAAACGGGAGAAACTAAAACAATCGCAGTGCGGATCATTGAATTAAGCCAATGACCAACAAATGAGTAACCAATTTCTTTATTAAAATAACCGATAGGAAATACATCATAGCTATCTTTTATCGTCGTCATTAGTTGGGTCAAACCACCTGTTGATAAAAAATAAGACACACAAAATAACCCAGTTAATGACGCGAATTCCGAAGACTCAATCCCGGTGGTTGGGTTAATTGTATCACCAATACTAGCCCCTCGTTGATTATCAACAAATTCACCAAAAGCGGAAGCAATCCAAAAAGGAGTTGCAAAAATTAATCCAATAAAAATACCAACAACTAATTCACTTAAAAGTACGACTTCCCATTCATCTCTTATTTCATCAATAATAATGATACTTGGTCTTATTCCCATGGCAATATAAAATATAATGATATATTTTAATAGTTGGCTATTCAGTACTCGACTATTTAAAAAAGGAACAAAAAGAAAAATAGGGAATAATCTTGCAACAAGTAGAAAAAGATCAACTAAATAAACTTGTATATACCCTAAAAGTATTAACATTGTATTTATCCCGCTAATCCTAGCGTCATCATCTCTTTTGCATATACTAATATTTTATCTCCCATCCATCCCATCGTAACGAGTAAACAGACAAAAACCCCAACAAGCTTTACGCCAAAAGGTAATGTTTGTTCTTGTACTTGGGTAATGGTTTGTAAAAGCCCAATTGCCAATCCGATAAATGTTGCTATGGCAATAGGTGCTGCAGAAAGCAATATCACTAAATAAACGGCTTTATTTGCCGCATAAACCATATCCATTACCTTACCGCCATAAGATCAAGATATTGATTAATTAATCCTTTAGCTAATAGAGTCCAACCATCCATAGCAATAAATAGAATTAATTTTAAAGGTACTGATAATGTAATTGGGCTCATCATCATCATTCCTAAAGCTAATAAAATACAAGAGACAACTAAATCAATAACAATAAAAGGCAAATAAAGATAGAAACCAATAATAAAAGCCGATTTTATTTCACTTAATGCGTATGCAGGGAGCAGCGCTAACAAAGAGTTCTCTATATTTTCTTTATCACCAGAACTATCAGGTCGATTACCTTGTGCTTGTTCAAAAAAATCTAACAGCTCTGGTTCAGAATATTTGTATAAATATCGTTTATATTCTCCTAATGCATCATCAGAAAATCGTTCAAATGAATCAGGAGAAGTTACATCAATTGGGTTTTCAATAAGATATTGATAAGTATTTTTTGCTATTGGTGTCATCACGAATAAAGCCATCATTAATGCGATAGCATTAAGTACCATATTTGAAGGAACTTGCTGAACGCCTAAAGCATTACGAGTCATCACCAGCACAATAGAAAATTTTAAATAGCACGTTCCTGCTGCAATAATGAATGGCGCTAATGTTGCTAATGCTAATGTTAAAATCAGTGTTGTTGAACTTTCCATATATTTAATCTTGCTGTAAATAAGAGCGTTGAATTTCTACAGCGAATCGCTCATCTATTTTTATTAATTCGCCTTGAGCTATAGCAACACCATTAGCAATTAATGTAATATGCCGAGAAGTATTATCCGGTAAGATAATTTTTTGTCCCGGAGCCAATTCTTCAATTTCCTCAATTGGCAGTATCTTACTTGAGAGTAAAAAAGAAACCGTAACGGGAATTGCTTTAATCGACCTCAACTCGATATTTTCTTGTAATGCTATACCTGTATTTTTTGTTGGCTCTTCTTTCTTTATTTCATCAGTAAGTAATTTTTCATCTAAAACCACGGCATTTTCTCCTTCTTGCCACTGATAGCACATCCATTTCTTTTCCCCAATAACGAGTGAGAAATCTATACTATCAATCAGTACTATATCGCCCAAAGAGAGCGTTTTTAACAATGAAAATGACATTTCACTATTGCCAAGTTGAAATTGAGCAATAGCAGTAATTTTATTTTTTGAGGATAATGTCCAGTCATAATATTTCTCAAAAGAACAAATAAATATGTCACCAATATCAGTATTAATAACTGGATAATCAGTTCTTTCTTGTTCGCCTAAACAGATATTATCTGCCGTTAATGACATCGGCTCTTTCGAAAAAGGAAACAATATTTGTGAACACTTCTGTGAAAAAAGAGCATGGAGGTAATAGTCAGGAACAACCTCCCAGTCTATTTTTTTTTCAGGATAAATTTTATCCATAATCTCGTTAACCGCGACAAGCCCGGTAAATGAACCTAATGTATTTTTACCTTTTATCTTAAAATAATGAGCCGAAGAGATCGGATAATACGATTGATATAAAGAAGATAAAATTTCCATTGAATAGCTATCTTTATTATCATTAAAATTATGTTTAGATCCTAACATTATTATTTTTCATCTTTATTATTATCAGTAGAAGGATCTACCTCATTAATACGCCAATGATGATTATCATTTTCTAATGAAAGAGATAGTCGTCCTTGATATTGATTAAAATTCTCTAAAGAAGATTGATAAACTCGTCCAGTAGAAGCAATCAGTTGTATCTTTCTATCTGTATCAAAATTTATTTTCATTTGATGCAGTTCATTACCCCATTTTTTAAAAACATAAGTTATGCTAGGTGGCTGAGATATCATTGATACTTTTTTATGAAGAAGACTAAAAACAGGTATATCAAGTAACTTTTTATTAAATAGTGCTCCTGATATCATTTGTTGATATTCAGGCTTTATGCTATTAAATATCGATACATCATTGACATTTTCTTTTATTTTTTCTTTATGTAAATCACCTATATTTAAATTTTCACTCTCAAATTCGAAAGAAAGCTCTTTTTTATCTACACTTCTATTCTCTAAAAATCGTCCTTTAGTAAGGGAATAATTGTTTTCAATCACAAGACTATCTGAAATTAACTTACCTTCCTCAGATTTCAATGGCAGTTTGATTTTATCAATACCCTCTTTTTGTTCATTGATAGCAGGTTTATTTTCTTTATGATTTTTATTACTTTTGATTAGTTTATTAAGATAGTGTTTTTTTTCTAATTTTCCTGGTTTTTTATTATCGTATTCATGTTTAGTTAAAAGACTCAACTTGTTGTTAATTAATTGATTTTCTTTTTTAACCTCTGAATGAGTAATAACGTTTTCCTTATTAGATTCTAAATTACTAGTGAAACTTAAATTACTTTTAGTTTGTGAAGCATTAACAAGATTATTTTTATGACTAACATTACCAGCTAATATTTTTTGCTCTAATTTATTTTTTTTAAAATGAGAACAAACTTGTGAATATATTTTTTTTTGCGTTAACAGTAATCCTTCTATATTTAAACCGTCATTACCTTCATCTTTTTCATCTTTTTCATCTTTATCTTTTAATTTATCTATTGCTTTATCCGATTTTATTTTATTTTTTAAATCAATAAACTCTTTATGTTCAAGATTATAAAATTCATTTAATTTTTGTTTTATTTTACAGTCTTCTTCAGAAGAAGAGATACCCTTTTCAAGAGGTAAACGTGCTCCACGATCAGATAATGATGATAATTCTTTAGAAAAAACAGCCTTATTATCGCTATTTTGCTCACTGATTAAAAATTTATTTAACTTAAGGCTATCTATCTTTATCGACATCATACAACACCATCTCCTGTATTTCATTTTGTTCTAATCTTTCAATATATAACTCTTTCTCTAATGCTTTTCCTTCAAGATAACGCTTTATTTTATTTTGTTTTTTGATTACAACTTCTCTTTCTTTTTTTAAAATCAAACTGCCTTTTTTTAGTTTTTCTAATTCATGCTCTATTTCTTTAATTTGAGTCATAGAAATATTTAGTGAAGCTAAAACAATGGCCTGTTTACGCTTTTGTTGATTTAAAGAATGAGAGGAATAAACCCCTATTTTTTCATAAGCGGGGATCTCTTTTTCTAACGCTGCTGCTAATAATGCTTTTTCTTCTTTTTTATTTTCTGCTTCTTTTATCAATTTTTGATATTTTTGTTGTTCCTTTTCTATTCTTTGCTGACGCTTAACAATAGCGTTGATCAATACTTGTTGATTACGGGGTAAGCGCATAAAGTTGTTTCAATGTTTGTTGAAATATTGCTTTTTCTTTAAAGGATTGCACAAGAAAAGCCTCTATTGCGGATTGTTTATTGATCGCTACATCATTTAATTCATTCTCACCTATACGGTATTCACCTAGCTCTTGTAACAATTTAATATCTTGCAAACGCATTAAGATTTGCCTTATTTCTAATGCGGCTTTTTGTTGTTCAATGCTAGTAATCTGCTGAAAAATACGACTCACACTGCCTAAAATATCAATAGCAGGATAATGGCCTGAAGCAGCTATTTTTCGTGAGAGATAAATATGCCCATCTAAAATAGAACGAATTTCTTCTCCTATTGCATCTGGCTCATCATCACTTTCAAGTAAAACGGTATAAAATGCGGTAATTGACCCCTTATAAGTCACTCCAGGCCTTTCCAAAATTGCGGGTAATTTATCAAAGACAGAAGCAGGATAGCCTTTGCGAACAGGCAGTTCGCCGGCAGTAAGAGCAACATCCCTTAGAGCGCGACAATAACGAGTCATAGAATCGATAAATAACACAACATTTTTACCTTGTTCTCTGAAATATTCAGCAACCGTAGTGGCAACCAATGCTGCATTACAGCGTTCTATTGCAGGTTGATCGGAGGTTGAACAAATTAATACTGTTTTTTCGCATCGTTTATCTTTTCTTAATTCCTCGACAAATTCTGTAACTTCACGTCCCCTTTCACCTATGAGCCCAATAACAAAAATATCGGCCTGAGAAAACCGGATAAACATATTCATCAACATTGTCTTACCCGTTCCAGCACTGGCAAAAATCCCCATTCTTTGCCCTAATCCACAACTCAATAATCCATCAACAGCGCGAACACCTGACTCAAATATTTCAGTAATAGGACGCCGTTCATTAAATAAAGGAGGATGACCATCAATAGGTAAATATGAATAGAAATTTTCGTCTATCTCTTGCTTATTACTAAAACGTAATAAAGAATTGCCTTTGATATCAATCATGCTCCCTAACACATTAGGACTTAAAGCGACAGAAAAAGCATTACCTGTTGGTACTACAATTATTTGTAATGAATAACCTTGTGAACTCCCCATCATGCTTAAAATCGTAATACCATTACGAAAACCAATCACGATCGCTTCACCAATAATTTGGCCATCAATAACAGAATCTTTTAATAAACAAATCTCTCCAATAAATACACCACGCAACATCACCTCAAGAATATTCCCCTGAATTCGCCTAGGATGAGCTGCGTGATGAAATATTGAAAATGAGTTATTCATTATTTAATTAATAAATTGTTGATGGATGTTATTCATTATTTGGAAATATTCATCAATTGCTTTTGCCATTGATTCACCATTTTGTAGAGCTATTGGCATAAATGAAGCTCGCAATTCTAAATCAGTCTCAATTTTAACTAAAGCAGGCTGGCCTGGATAAAAACTTTCAGCTGGATTATTGATACTATTTAATAATAATTGAGAACCACATTGTGATAATAAATTTTCGTTATATTCTCCAAGTACAGACCAAATCATAGGAACTTCATCAACAACTAATAAATTAATATCAGGCATATCACCTAAACTAATTGTTATCGTTGAATGATTATCAATAGACTTCCCTCCTGAAAATAGATCATTTCGTCCGATTACATTCATCGCATCCATGATTAAACTTGCTAGATCAAAAGACATAATATCTCCTAAATAGATTGTAAAACATTAATTTCAATATCTGATGTAATTTCATCATAAGATAAAACAGATAGTTGAGGATATTGATTTTCTATTAATTTTTTAACAAAACGCCTTATATCTATTGCTGTTAAAAAGACAAATTGTTGAACATACTTAATCTCATCAATAGCTGTAGATATATTTTCTATTATCATATCAAGCTCAGCGGGTTCTAAATTTAAAAATGTCCCTGAAGAACTTTGTCTTATTCCGCCACGGATTATTTCTTCTATATTATTAGATAATATAATCACATTAATTTTTCCATCATCAGAAAAAAAGTGACTAATATAACGTGATAATAAAGCTCTAATATGCTCTGTTAAAAGTACAGGGTCTTTTTCTTTACTCCCCCATTGTACTAATCCACCTATGATTGTTTTTATATTTCTAATCGGTATTTTTTCTTGTATTAGACGTTGTAAAACATCATTGATCCGTTGAATAGAAACTTGCCGATAACACTCTTTTAAAAGTTCTGGTGAATTTTCTTCTATTTTATCTAGAATGTTTTTTGTTTCTTGTATTCCAAGAAACTCGACTATATTAAGTGTAATTAAATTAGAAAACTTTCTATAAAAATAAGATTCTGATAACTCTAACTTATAACCTAACAGAGATAACTTTTCTTTATCACTTTTATTAACCCAATAATTTACAATATCATTATCTTGTGTTTCTACCATTTTAAAATCTAGAGAAAAAAACTCATCATTAGGATTCTCAACATGTAAAAATGGAAAAGGACAATCAAACTCATCAGCCTTCACTTCATTTATTAAAATAATAAATTTATTATCATCAATTTTATCTGAATAATGTAAAACAATATCTGGAAGTAATACACCATATTGTAAGATAAATTCTTTTTTTAGCCATTTTTCAAAAACTAACTTTGAAAGATATGCCTTTTTATTCAAAGAGGTGGTAATAATCAAAGGTAATGTTTCTGCTTGAGATAATGTAATATCCTCTTTTAATAAACTGTTTTCAGTCTCAGAGTCATTTTTATTTGAAAACAGATTGGAAATAATCCCTTTTTTGCCTTCAGACTCTAACTCATCATTTTTACTCTTATCTTCTTCAGTTTCTAACGTGGTTTCTTTTTTCTTATTTTTCCACCTCTTTTTAAAGAAATATCCACCTAATATTACCGATAAGATAAGAAATACAGGCGTTGGAAACCCAGGTAGAAAACCAATAACAAAAGCGAGAACTGCCGTTACTAATAGAGCAAAATCTTGGGCTAGTAATTCATTCATAATACTAAAACCCAAATTATTATTTTCACCACCAACTCGAGTTACAATAAATCCCGCGCTAATAGAAATAAGTAATGCTGGAATTTGAGCAACAAGTCCATCACCAATAGTTAAAAGTGTATAAGTGTGTAATGCCTGTGATATTGAGAGATCCATTTGTGCCATACCAACAGAAATCCCACCAATTAAGTTAACAAAAATAATCACAATACCAGCAATCGCATCACCTTTAATAAATTTCATTGCACCATCAAAGGAGCCATATAATTGACTTTCTTGTCCTAATTCTTTTCTTCTGATTTTCACTTCTTCATTGTTAATAATGCCGGATTTTAAATCTGCATCAATACTCATTTGCTTTCCTGGCATTCCATCCAGAGAAAAGCGAGCTGCAACTTCTGCAACCCGTTCAGAACCTTTAGTAATAACTAAAAACTGTACTATCGTAACAATAGAAAAAACAACAAAACCAACAACTAAGTTTTCACCGATAACAAATTCACCAAATGAAGTAATGATTTCACCCGCATCAGCATCTAATAATATTAATCGACTCGTACTAATAGAAAGGGCAAGTCGAAAAAGTGTCGTAATCAGTAATAATGCAGGAAATGTCATAAAGTTCAATATTCGAGTTATGTAAAATGAACTCATAAAAATAAGTAAAGAAATAGTAATATTGAGCCCAATAAGAAAATCTACAATATAAGTCGGCAACGGTATAATTAACATCATAATAACCAAAATCATAACCGATAACACGATTAATTCTGGTCTGTTTTTTATTGCCAAAAGAAATCTATAAATCATAAAAATCATCCATATATTATTTTCTTTGTTGATATTGTTCTAATCGAAAATAATTATCTATAAATTTTTGTATAATTATTTGGCACTCATCTCTAAAATCATAAGATAGATATAATGATTCAGGGTATGTATTAAACATCGATTTTAACCCTTGTAATAATTTCATCTTTATATTAATTAAATAATTTACCCATTCATTTTCTAAAAGAGATGCTAAATACTTTTCCATTTCACTGGGAAGCGTCATTCCATAAAAAACAATCTGATAAAGAACTTTTTCAGTTATTGTATTTTTTAAATCTTTTATTTCTAAATTTTTTATATTAATTTCTATAAGGCTATATAAGGTACGTAACTTATTCACTCTTTCAAGGAAATAACCAAACTCTGAACTCTGAGAGCAACTTGGCATTAATGATTGCATATCACAAATTAAGCTTTGTGTTAAAAAACTCAAAATAATAGTACATTGTTTAATGTCATATTCTTCCATCCACATTTTAAAAAAATAAATAGGCTCAAGATCAAGATTAATATAACTACGATAAAGATTTCTTAATGTTGATGCATTGAGAGAAAGCAATTTAGCAAATGTTTTTGCTTGTAGAGCGATATTAATCCCCGCCCTAATTTGCTTTCCATTTTCACCTTCAAGTAGATGATTTATTTCATTTTCAATTTCTGCATCTAATTGTGCACCTAATTTTTTCTTTCTTAGTAATTCTCGCAAAACCATAACGAGATCACTTTCATCAGGAAACATTTTACGTAAATATTGAAGTAACTCTTGCAAACTTCGCCCTGATTTTCTAAATATTATCATAACTTTATCAAGTTTTTTATCAGCGCCTTCTTCTGCAATATATAATGTACTTTGTCCTCTATTTGCTTTTTTATCCAATGATTGGCCAAATCGCTGAGAAAAAAGCGTAGCTACCATAGACATATCATCAGATATTTCTATTAATTGATTTTGATAATTTTGGCTTTCACTAACTTTAGGTTGTTTATATTCTGTTTCTTGTTGGCTTTTCTTATCAATACTGTTATTTACCAATTTTGTTGAAATAGAGGTATTAATTGGCCCAATCATGATATTACCTCATAAAAACCTGAAGTTGCTTTAATGCATTAGATGTTTTGTCATCTAGCGGTTCAAATGGGTTTTCAGTTAAAGATCCGAAAGCTTCACTCTGCATTTTTTCTAATAAGCGAGGTTGCAACATAAAAATACGGATCATTTTTTTGTTATTATCAGACTCATAACGAAATGCTCGACCAATTAAAGGTATCGCACTTAAAAAAGGAATTTTATTTTCAGCTTTCACTTTATCTTCACGCGTATACCCACCAATTAATAAGCTACCACCTTCAGAAACGCGAGCAACAGTACTAATATTTGTACGATTAATAACAGGGAGTTTCTCGATGCTCTCATCATCACCGTTGTCATCTTTTTTCTCTGCACCATCTTCAAGGTTAATAATCATCTCAATATCCTTATTTGAATTACCGATGCGAGGTAATACACTGATCATCGTGCCAAATGTTGTTGATTCTAATGAAGCAACTCGCTCACCTTTTATTTGTGTATAAAAGGTTGTGTTATTATCAAAAATAGCAGGCGTATTTTCTTGTGTTAATAAAATTGGGCGAGACACCATTTGAGCTTCACCATCCTCACTCAATGCTTTAATTTTTCCTAAAAAACTAAATCCAGATGCTGCACTTAGACTTGCCGTATTAAAAAAGAAGCTGTTTTTACCAGATCCGTAACTTGCTTGCCAATTAACACCTAAACTATCCGCTTTACTTTTAGAAATATCGATTATCCATAATGACAATTCAACTTGTCTTTTAGGTTTATCTAATTGAGTAATAAGCGAACCTATTAATGCTAAACCCTCGCGACTCGTTTTAACTAAAAGACTATTTGAGCCAGGTAAAGGGACTAATTCAACATTATATTGCCCCATTTTAGTCATAATAGGCGTTGCAGTTTCTTCGATACTATTTATCATTTCATCGTATTGCTGTTCCCCCGTATCATCTATATTTCGATGAGGCTCCACGGCTGTTCTTTTTATGCCATCAGAGGAGATAAATAATTGTTGTAAAACAGATGTAATACCCGGCAATACAACTTTTTCATCACGTAAAGTATAAGTTCTATCTTGTACAAACGTGTTTTTTAATGGAAATATTTGTACAAATTCATCACCATAACGAGAGCTTCCCGTTGGTACTTGGCTATTTATATTTTCATTAATTTTTTCTTGTACATCAGTATCTAAAAACTCGGCTGCTGCTTTTACTAATTTAATATAAATAGGAGGACCAGAAATATAAAAAGTGCGTTGATCACGACCTGCGCGTAGTGGGTAACGAGGATCATACAGACCCACATCTTGTAAGTATTCTTTTAACTCAATTAGGCTTATATTCTTTACCTGAAAGAGTTCTTGTAAGATCTCGTTACTTTCATAAATATAAATTGATTTTCCATCATTAAAATAGAGTAATGACAAGCGTTTCACCATTAATTCAAATGCTTCTTCTGGTGAAGAAATATCAAAATTTCCAGTTACTCTTTCCTTTTTTACTGCATTGCTCAGAATAAAAGGCTTATTTAATTTATCTGATAAGACAAGAAAAAATTGTTCTACACGAGTATCTACAGCAATAAACACATCAGGTTTCTGTACCTGATGTGTGTAAATGACTTTTCCTTGTGCCGCTTGTGTTTGAAAGGAAATGTTAAAACATAATACTAGCCCAATAGCACAACAAATCTTATTTTTTATTTTCATAAAGATACTGACCAATTCGACGAAATTCTGTTGGCGTAATACCAAATAACGTCTTAATTTCATTAGAAAAATGAGACGCTGAACTAAATCCATTATCGACAGCAATTTGTGTTAATGATTCATCGGTTGATAACGTGGTTAAAATAGAAGATGCAGCACGCCATGAACGCAATTGACTTTTCCCACAATTACCTAAATAACGTTTACACAACCGTCTAAAATGTGTACCTGATACACCATACCGTTCTCCAATTTGTGCAATATTACTTTTCTTTTCATCTAAATAACTGATCAGATGTAAAATAAGCCAATAACTTTCACTATGTCTTATTGTGACAAATAAAGGCTCTAGTTGGCTTTCTGTTTTTATTGCTTCATTTATTAATACATATTCTAAAGATTTATTAGTATCTTCTATATAAAAAATCTGCTGATTAATATCAAATTCAGCTCCTATTGCTGTCATCTTTGAAAAATCACGAGCATAATCAATAAACGCCAATAATCTTGCACAAATAAAAAATGACCGTTTTTCTATCCGCCATGACTGATTTTCAGATTTAAAAATAACATCTTCATTTTTTGAGTTATAAATAAAAGGCTTTCCTTTTATAATTTTAATCGTTTTATTATCATATATTTTTATTGGATAATCATTCTTCAATGGAATACAAAAGAACAATGAATTTCCTAGCAATATATTTTTATCGCCACTTATTTTTATATCATTTATCAACATGGTAAATACCTCGAATTATCCTATTCATTAATTTAAAATTATAGGTAATAAACTTTTATCCAACTCATTTTTATGTTGTTACTTTATATAATACTACAATAATATTACTATTCATTAACTATAAAAATAAATAACAATTTTTTTCTGTTTATTATTTAAAAAAGATGACAGTAATATATCAATACTCACTATCAAATAAAAAACATGTGTTTTTTTTTAAAAGAATTTTCACGCTTACTTCACTAAACTATATTTACATTATGAATTAATAACAATTTTTCATTAGGATAAGTCTATGCTGTATTATGTTTATATTCTCGGTGGCCCATTAAAGGGGATAACAATTCCTTTACCCCCTAATCACTATTCATTTTTCTTACAAAATGAAGAATATAATGATAATAAAGAAGAAAATGAAAAAACAAGCATTTACATTCCTTGCAATAGTCAGAAATGTAAAAAAAAGCTCAGCATTATACTTGATGGGGATAATATAGGAAACAACAAATATAAAATTGAGAGTAGCTTTGTACAAAATGAAATCGGCAATGAATACCCATTAATACTAGATGAGCCTATATATACCAATGATATTCCTATTTTTTTAGTGAGTGACCAAAGTCATTTACGTCTTGACTCATCTCATTTTAAGAAAAAGAAAAACAAGTGGGTTATAAATAAAAAAATAGGTACATTATTAATATTTATTATTTTATTTTTTATAGTGTTCTTTTTTTATACCAATAGATCTTTAAAAGAAAAAAACACAGAAATAGTATCAAAAAGTTTGAATTTTAAAGGATTTAAAGGTGATAATGGTTATTATTGTATTTATGATGATCTCTATCCTACATTAAACCCGAAGAATAACCTAGAAAATAACGTTTTTTATATAGATAGGAAAAAAATAGAGCACTTACTTATTGATAATAAGTATAAAAAAACACATCTGATTCTAAAAAATAAAGATCAACCTATTATTAATTTTATTTATCATAATGAAAATGAAAAATCAAAAATCATTAGCACTATAAATAATCTTTTTTCGGAACATTGCCATCCAATAATAAACGGGATATCAATTCCTAACATTATTAATGATATAAATAAATTAGAGCTAAGCAAAACAATAAGTTATACCATTGAAGAAAAAAATAGCCGATTAACCTTAATTTTTGATGATTTATTAAATAGTAATAACAAACAAAAACTTGATACTTATATCAAAAAACAAACGGCTATTTTTGGAAGAAAATTTATCTTTTACCGTGAAAATATAAGTAATCCAATATTGAAAAATAAAGCAACCTTACAAGAAGATCGTGGATATATCTTTCTTGATAACCAACATCGCTATTTCCCTCAAGGATAATAGTGGTATTTATAATCAATAAGTTAAAATCAAAATCCGAGGAATAAAATTATGCCAGCTTATCCTGTTACCGAAGATGTCAGCTCTATTGATAAAGTTGATGACTATTTTCAAGAGCCTGTTAAAAACCAAAGTGATGCATTAAAAGTAGCATTAGAGGCATTAAAAGCAGATACATCAAATGCGGCCGCCTTAGCTGATTATCAGGCCAAACTTGCTGAATATAATATTACACGTAATGCACAATCCACATCGATTAAAGTTGTGAAAGATTTGGCAATGAGCATTATCGGGAATATGCGTTAATTTTTATTTAATGGAGACTGTATATGGCGATTACCCCTGTTGTTCCTGTACATTTAGCGACTTTGCCAAATGATAAAAGTGATAGTGATGATAATTTGTCTTCAATGATGATAAATAGCATTACAAATGGTTTTCAGTATGAAAAACAGATCCAAGAAAAGCTAACGACATTAAGTAAACTCAGTGATGTTCAAAGTTATACCCAATTACAAACAACACTGAACGACTACACTATTACAATGAATTTAGCGAGTACTTTAGCCAGAAAATCACTGAATATTGTTGAAATATTACTCAAGGCCCAATAGTAATGAATATGCGATATTTGTTATTAGCATTATTATGTTTCCTGTTACCCTTACTCAGTGGTTGTAAAGATCAATCACTACTCACTAATTTGGATCAAAGACAGGCAACAGAAATTCAAGCTGTTTTACAAAAACATCAAATAACCAGTACTCGCAAAGCATTAGGAAAGGGGCTATTTGATATTTCTGTTAAAAAAGAAGATATGGGAATTGCTATTCAAATTTTAGAAGAATATCAATTACCCACTCTTTCTCGAATTGAAGTTACTCAATTATTTCCATCAGATGCATTGGTATCCTCCCCACAAGCTGAAAAAGCACGTTTAATTTCCGCTATTGAACAACGATTAGAACAATCATTACTCACTATTGATCATATTATTGATGCTAGGGTCCATGTGAGTTATCCCATTTCACCTACTGAACGAATTATTCCAACACCTCATGCTTCAGCATTAGTTTTTTATGAAGAAGGTATGCTTGATAATGATCAGTTAGGTGAAGATGTTAAAGCGTTTATTCATAACTCCTTTAATGATATGGACGAGAACAATATTACCGTTTTGCTATATCCTAGAAATATCAATAAATTCAATATAATAAACAATCAGATTCATCAAAATAACCCTGATACTTTTTTTAGCTCTTGGTTATTCATAAGTTTATTACTCGTAATTATCGTCGTTATCATTACGACCTTATTAATAATATATCGACGTAAAAAAGCACAGAGGGAAGAGAATAATGACAAATCTGACTTCTGAACAGTTTGAAATGATATCTGAGGTGATGTATGAGCCACTCAGCTATATTCATGCAGACTACAATGTATTAGCATCTAAAGAAGAAAATATAATCTGGCAAAAAATAGCAAATCGTCAATTAATTCAGCAATATAAACTTATTAATCAACTTGATTGTGAGATTGATATTATTGTAGAAAAGATTTTTACTCATTGGATATCACTCCCTCGTTGTGCTGTGTTTTTAGGTTATTTTTATGCGAGAGAAACACTTTTATTATCAGGTGATTATTATCGTCTAGAGCCACAATTAAAGGCTTTTTTATCACTCTATCCGGTTTTAAATATAAATAAAAATATCACACTCTCACTTAAAGATATCCCTCCCACTCGCATTGGTTATCAATTATTATTTAATTTCATTAATTCTATTTCAACCGCGCTTTCTCAACGCTTTACATTATTATTTTCACCACAATCATCATCGACTGAACTACCTCAATCACTTTTTTTATCTCGTTCAATTTTTCTTTTGGTATTAGATTATGTTGCGCTCACTTCCTGAAGATCTCTTAAAATACACCTCTGAAGGTGTATTAATACGCGCCCGCTATGTTCGACAACTTGATAATATTCATAAAACTGAAAAAGTGGCTAAACATGAAATAAAAAAAATGATCAGTGATTTTAATCATAAATTAGAAGAGCATCATAAAGAGATAACTAACCAAGCCTATAGTAAAGGACTTCATGTTTTATTAGGTGATATCTTAACCTTCGCAATTCAATACCAAAATAAATTCTCACAGTATGAATTTCAGCAAAGAGAGCAAATAACAGCAACAATTGCTCAATTTTTTGATGCCCCAGAAATTCAAGTTGAGCTAACACGCCGTTTAATTTCAACAATACCCGCAGAGCAAAAAATTACCCTGGATATTCCTGCTACATTACGTCGCTATCTCAACACTGAGCTCAACAATGCCAATATTGAATTGATACCTCATAACAGTAAAACGATCGCCATTCATGTGGGTGATCAAATCACTTTCTTTGATCCTGCTCTTTTAATTAATGACCTAAAAAAACAATTTCATCGACCTTTTTCTGAGTCTTATCAACCTATTTTTACACAAGAAATAAAAGAGGCTCTGCTGAATTTAATTAATACATTTGAGATATCGGATGATATCCCTTCTCAAATAGGCACAATTAGTGAGGATCATAATGAAGATTGATACTTTAGCGCCACACGCTTTATATATATCACAACCCGATTTATCGACTTCAAAAAATCTTACTGATCAAACATTAGATCCTTTAATGGCAACATTAAATCCTGCTTTTTATCAAACCTTAACCACATCTAAAATTAATACAGTACAAGATATATTTACATTACTTAATCAATTTGATGTTAAAAACGAAGGCAACCAAACCGTAAAAGAAAAACGCCAAGTTGCACTATTAATTTATGCTCGCCAAGTAAGCGAATTAGAAAATTACGATAGTAAAGATGTGATTAATCAGGCGCTAGTTTCCCTCCTTTCTTATCAAGGTTTTTATCATCAATTTACACTCGACTTATTAGGTATGACCGATAACCAAGATGATTATGAAGGCTTTTTCAAACCAGATAGCGCTTCGTTTTCATTTTGATTATAGGATCTGAGGACCGGCCCCTTTTTCACCTAAAATATCATCAGGATTACGTAACGGACAATCACTCAACGATAGACAACCACAACCAATGCAGTGATCAAGTCCATTACGTAACCGTTTAAGACGGCGAATACGTTCATCTAATCGTACTTTCCAGTCCGTTGATATTTCGTGCCATTGTTCTGCCGTTAATTTACTGTTTGGTGGATATTTTCCTAATATATCTTGGATCTCTTTTAGTGGGATCCCCGTACTTTGGGCAGCTTTAATAATGGCGACATAACGTAAAACAACTGATGGATAACGGCGCTGATTACCTGGGCTTCGAGTACTTTTTATCAATCCTTTCTCTTCATAAAAATGCAACGTTGATATAGCAACACCACTTCTTTTTGCCACCTCTCCGACAGTAAGAGCTCGATTAAAATCTATTTTTTCTTTTTTCATGCTTACCTCTTGACCTCAACTTAACTTGAGGTTTTATAGTCCTCTCCTCTTATGAAGTCAAGCCAGTGGGATGCTGGTTTCTGTTTTTAAGATCATTGAGGTCAGATGAATGCCAAATTCAATTGCACGTATTCTCGAAAGCCGCGTTTTATGGTTTATCGCCAGATTGCTCATTCTTGTTTTATTTCTCTCCTCTGGTTTTGCCAAGGTGTTTGACTACGAAAATAGTTTGGCTGAGATGCGTGCTGCAGGATTAAATCCTGATTGGTTTTTTAATATTGCTACTGCGGTCGTTTTATTTTCAGGCTCCTTGTTAGTCCTTTTCGATCGTTATTTATGGCTAGGTGCTGGAGCACTCGCTGTTTTCCTATTTTTGACCATTGTGGTTGTCCATACGTTTTGGAATATGACGGGAGATAAGGCGATGTTGTCGATGTATTTCGCCATAGAGCATACCTCTGTTATTGGAGGATTAATGGCAATGGCGATGGCAAGCTATTTCAGAACGTTATGGAAAAAACTAACGCATAAATCATAAAGATAGAAAAACATTCACGATGAGATCAACAATAATATGAATAAAAAATTTACGCTTACTGTATGTGCCTCACTCTTTTTGTTCAGTGCGGGTGCGATGGTTTATGCAACAACATCATCCGATGAAGATGAAGCTCAGCAATTTACTTACCCACCCACTAAAGTGGCATTGGCAACCGTACAATCATCAAAATTGCCTAACAATATGCAAGGTATAGGTGAATTAGAAGCCGCACGACAAATCTATTTAGCTGCTGAAACCAATGGTCGTATTGCCGTGATTAATTTTGAGTCAGGACAAACTGTTAAAGCCGGTCAAGTCTTAGCTAAATTAAATGATGAACCTGAACAAGCGGAATTATTGCGTTTACAAGCACAGTTAACTAACGCAGATAAACTCTATTCTCGAACAAAACAGCTTTATAGTAAAAATGTGGCTGCAGCTGCGCAATTAGATAGCACGTTATCTGAGCGTGATATGATTGTCGCCTCCATTCGTGAAGTAAAAGCGCGAATTGCGCAAAAAACAATTAAGGCACCTTTTGATGGCATCGTTGGGATCAAGCTTGTCCATGAAGGGCAATATTTAAATGCAGGTGAACGTGTCGCTTCATTTGTCGATGCAAGTCATTTAAAACTCAACTTTTCACTTAATGAGCAAGCAGCTCCGAAAATTTCAACCAAACAGCCGATTAATATCGAGGTCGATGCTTATCCTAATGTTGTTTTTACAGGTTCGATAAATGCAATAGATCCTCTTATTGGTCCTTCTCGTACAGTGCAAATACAAGCTGTTTTACCGAATACTGACAATAAATTAAAAGCGGGCATGTTTGCTCGTGTGCAAGTTACTTCTCCTGATAGTCCTATGGTATTAACCGTACCAGAAACGGCAGTCACTTATACTGCCTATGGAGATACCGTGTTTGTAGCGCAATCTGACAATCAAAAAAACCTTATCGCTAAGCGTGTCTCTGTGAAAGTTGGATTGCGCTACAACGGCATGATCGAGATAAAAGAAGGCTTAGCCCTTGGTGATCAAATTGTCTCATCTGGCCAAATTAAATTAAGTGATGGGCTCTCTATTGAGCCTATTGAGCAAGACACCTTAGCGCTCGCTCAATCTGCGACAACAAAACCATAACGGGAGTTAATAATGAAATTTACCGATATTTTTATTCGGCGACCTGTTTTGGCATTAGTTGTAAGCACACTGATCCTTTTACTGGGCGCATTTGCGTTCAGTAAACTACCAGTCCGCCAATACCCAATGTTACAGAACTCAACAATCACGATTGTAACAGACTATCCTGGCGCTTCGTCTGAGCTGATGCAGGGGTTTGTTACCCAACCCATTACACAAGCGGTTTCCTCTGTTGAAGGTGTTGATTATATTTCTTCATCTTCAGTACAAGGAAAAAGCTTAGTTACAGTTCGAATGGAATTAAACCGTGACCCAACTCAAGCCCTAACGCAAGTAATGGCGAAGGTTAATCAAGTTCGTTATAAGTTGCCAGAACAAGCTTATGATCCGGTGATTGAGCTTTCATCAGGAGAATCTACAGCGGTAGCTTATGTCGGGTTCTCAAGTGAGCAACTTTCCATTCCCGAGCTCACCGATTACCTTTCTCGTGTCGTTGAACCGATGTTTTCATCCATTAATGGTGTTGCTAAAGTACAAGTTTTTGGTGGGCAACAATTAGCGATGCGTCTGTGGTTAGATACAGATAAATTGGCAGGTCGTAACTTAACCGCTAGCGATGTCGCAGAGGCCGTACGCCGTAATAACTATCAAGCAGCACCAGGAAAAGTCGAAGGCGAGTTCGTTATTGCTAACGTTTATGTCAATACTGATTTAACTAATGTCGAAGAGTTTAAAGACATGGTTATCACTAATGATAGCAATAATCTTGTACGTTTGCGTGATATTGGTACGGTCGAACTAGGTGCAGCTGCCACTGAAACCAGCGGTATTATGAATGGTAAAAAAGCTGTCTTCTTAGGTCTATTTCCGACACCAACAGGCAACCCGCTAGTGATTGTTGATGGCATTAGAGACCATCTTATCGATATTGAAAAAACGCTCCCGCCTGGCGTCAATGTAGAACTTGCATTTGAAACCTCACGTTTTATCAAAGCCTCTATTAATCAAGTCGTACAAACATTAATTGAAGCTATTTTAATCGTTATCGCAATCATCTACCTCTGTTTAGGATCACTTCGTTCAGTACTTATTCCGGTGCTTGCCATTCCGTTATCAATGTTGGGGGCCGCCGGGTTAATGCTTGCCTTTGGCTTTAGTATTAATTTGCTCACTTTACTGGCGATGGTTTTAGCTATTGGGTTAGTTGTGGATGATGCGATAGTAGTTGTTGAAAACGTACATCGACATATTGAAGAAGGGTTATCTCCAGTTCAAGCCGCTTTAGTGGGTGCAAGAGAAGTGGCTGGCCCTGTTATTGCCATGACGATCACTTTAGCTGCTGTTTATGCCCCGATTGGTTTAATGGCAGGGTTAACAGGCGCATTATTTAAAGAATTTGCCATAACCTTGGCCGGTAGTGTGATTGTATCCGGTATTGTGGCATTAACTTTATCCCCCGTGATGAGCTCATTAATGTTAAAACCCAAAGAAAATGAAGGCAGAATGGCCAAAATGGCCGAATATGTCTTTGATAAATTAGCTCATTATTATGGTTACATACTCAATTTTTCTTTAACTAATCGCTGGTTAACCATTATTTTCGCTTTAGCCGTGTTTGTCAGTTTGCCGTTTCTATATAGTCAAACAAAACAAGAGCTAGCACCTTCAGAAGATCAGGCGAGTGTCTTAACTGCTGTAAAAGCCCCACAACATGTCAACCTTGCTTATGCTGAACGCTTTAATCAAAAACTAGATGAAATTTATATGAGCCTGCCTGAAACTGACAGCACATGGATAATTAACGGTACGGATGGCCCCTCAGCGAGCTTTGGTGGCATTAACTTTGATGGCTGGGATTTACGTGATCGCAACGCAGATCAAATCCAAGCTGATTTACAAAATCGCGTCAATAATGTTGAAGGAACGAGTATTTTTGCTTTCCAATTAGCCTCTCTACCCGGCTCAGTGGGTGGATTACCTGTACAAATGGTGTTACGTAGCCCATTAGGTTATCCCGTTTTATTTGAAACAATGGAACAAATCAAACAGCAAGCCAGAGAAAGTGGCCTATTTGTCGTGGTAGACAGCGATTTAGATTACAATAATCCCGTTGTTCAAGTTGCCATAGATCGAGCCAAAGCCAATAGTTTAGGCATTCGTATGCAGGATATTGGTGAATCACTCTCACTATTAGTGGGTGAGCATTACATTAATCGTTTTGGCATGGATGGTCGCTCTTATGACGTTATTCCACAAAGTGTACGTTATCAACGTTTAACGCCAGCTGCTCTTGCTGGGCACTATATTCGTACTCAAGATAACGTGTTAATTCCATTATCAACCGTTGTGAATATTACCACTGAAATTGAGCCCAATAAGCTAACACAATTTAATCAACAAAATGCCGCAATATTTCAAGCAATCCCCGCCCCTGGCGTCACGATGGGGCAAGCGGTCGCTTTTCTTGAAACTGTGGCAGATTCATTACCCGCTGGCTTTAGTCATGATTGGCAATCTGATTCTCGCCAATTTACCCAAGAAGGAAATACGTTAGTCTTTGCTTTTATCTCAGCACTTATCATTATTTATTTAGTGTTAGCCGCACAGTATGAAAGCTTAGTTGATCCTTTGATTATTTTAATTACCGTACCGCTATCAATTTGTGGCGCATTAATTCCATTAGCATTAGGGATGGTGACACTAAATATCTACACTCAAATTGGTTTAGTCACACTAATAGGACTTATTAGTAAGCACGGCATTTTAATGGTGGAATTCGCTAATGAATTGCAAGTTCATAAAAATCTAAACCGTCGAGATGCCATTATTGAAGCTGCAAAAATCCGATTGCGTCCTGTATTAATGACCACGGCGGCAATGGTTATTGGGCTTATTCCACTTTTATTTGCCAGTGGTGCAGGTGCTAATAGTCGCTATGGATTAGGATTGATTATTGTGTCAGGTATGTTAGTCGGCACACTGTTTACCCTATTTGTGTTACCAACAATGTACAGCTTCTTAGCTAGAAACCATCAAATCAGCGCTAAAACTGAGCGTCAAAAACATTTACAGCAAGTTAGTGAGCAGTAAAACTAAAAAATAAAAAGCAGTAATGTCATAAACCAATCCCCATTGTGAATACAATGGGGATTTTATCTTTAAAGTTATCAAGATAAACTCAGATCCGTTTTGAAATAAAATCGTTAATTGAAATCATTGTATAAAAATATCATATCGTGATTTTTATATTTCAAAAAATAAAAACACTGAGTCTATTTCACCTAACACTCAGTGTTTCTATTAAAAATAATTAATATGCAACTACATAGTAGAGAATGTATTCATAATTATCCCACCAGAGATAATTAATGCCATAGAGAATATAGCTGGTAAATCTGGTTTTTGCTTATATAAAATCATTGCAACTAACGTCACACCGACAATACCAAATCCACACCACAGTGAATAAGCAACACCAACAGGAATATATCCCATTGCGCGTGTTAAGGCAAAATAGCAAATACAGTAAGCCGCGATGACTAAAACTGAAGGCGCTAATTTACTAAAGCCATTTGTCTTTTTGATCATAGACGTGCCTGTGATTTCAGAACCGATAGACAGCGCCAGCCATAAGAATCCGGTAAACATAATTGTTATCCTTATTTATTTTAATAAACACTTATTTATAAAAGAATAGATTTATTAAGAAATAGATTTATTTATTCACTGACGATGCAGCCTGTTTAATATTAGGAGTTTCGGTTGTTTCTTCTTCCTCTTCTTCAGAACCCATTTTCGAGAAGAGATTCATAATGACAATACCACTGGCAATAACGGCCATACCGATTATTGCCGCTGTATCAGGATGTTGACCATAAAACAACATACCTAAAGAAGAAACCACTAAAATACCTGTACCAGACCATGTTGCATAAGCCAAACCAACTGGAATATTTTTCACTGCACGGGATAATGAGTAATAACAAATAACATAAAGAATAACAATTAGGCCTAATAATAATGTTTTAGTTGTACCTTCACTATTATCAAACATTTTTAAGGTAGAGGTTGCTGAGGTTTCTGAAACAATAACCGCCAGCATCCAAAGCCATGATTTAGCTTTCGGTGACATAATAAGACTCCTGAGTTATCAGATATAATTTAAGATTAATTTTTCAAACTTTTTAAATATTCAATAGCAGAATCCGTCAATTTATCTTGCGATAAATGATATTCTCCAGGCTTATTCATTACTTCGTTTAAAGTAATATAGCGATTATTATTCTCTTGTTTAATTTCAGGTTTATATTCAGATTTAGCTTGATGCTTAACATCATGGTTTATTAAATTATCTTCAACATCATTTATAGAGTGAAACATAACACCCATTGATTTTAATCGACTAATATTTTCCTGAATAAGCAGGTTGTACTCTTTATTTTTATTTAAACCTAAAATCTCATTTAACTCACTTTCTGGTTGGCAAAAATAAGGTAATGCAATAACAGGAATATTTTGAGCCAGTGCAGAATGAATTAGCTTTCCTTCTTCACTTATAAATAATCCGTTAATAATTTCACCCACCAGCTTTTTATCAAAATAAGGAACAAACAGTGCGTGGTAAGTCGATAACTGCTGGCAATCGAACTCGCTCGCATTATATATTTCCCCTAGATGACGCCATTTCGACAAATCATGACTGACTTGTGCCGATGTTGTAACAAAAAGAGAAAATCGAATATGAGAAAAAGTGTTGATACGCTGACAGATTTCATCTTGGTATCCCGGTGCAGGTGTAAGTGCCAACAACACTGACTTTTTCATTCTTTTTTCTATTTCAGCCACTATCCTTTCAATTAACTGATTGTCCATTACGTCACCTCATTGTCTTAGCTGACAATAAATACGCTATCGTTGTTACGAAGCCCTGCAGCATTAGCTTCATCAGTATCTATATGAAATTCCAAAGCGAATTTTTCATTAACACGAACAACAACTTCATCAAAAATCAGGCTACGCTCACCCTCTGTTTTAACGTGTACTTTTTGCCCATTGGTGACATTTAACATTCTGGCGTCAATTTCACTCATATGAATATGGCGTTGAGCACAGATCACTTGCTCTTGTAATTCAACATGACCCGCAGGCCCCATTAATACAGCTTGACCTGAACCGACTAAATCACCTGATTCACGTACTGGTGCTTTTACACCTAATACAAAACAGTCTGCTTTTGAGATTTCTAATTGACTTTGTGGACGAACCGGCCCTAAAACTCGAACTTTACTGATTGAGCCTTTTGGTCCCACAACAATCACACACTCTTTTGCTGCAAACTGACCCGGTTGTTTAAGATCTTTAAACGGGGTGAGTTGATAACCTTTGCCAAATAACGCTTCAACATCTTGTTGTGAAAGATGCACATGACGATTAGAAATACCAACAGGGATAGCCACTCCTTGCGTTTCTCCCAACATCACTCCATGAACGGGCAAGCGAGAGAGAATTTTTCCCATGAGTTGTTGATTAATCATTATTTTTTACCTTTACGGCTTTCAGGTTTGATCTCTTTTTTACTGTTTTGTGCTTTATCTGTTACAGCTTTAGTTTCAGAAGCAATATTTTGAGCCTTCAAATCTGCAACGGCTTTTATGGCCTCTAGCTTCTCAACTTCGTTTTTAACAGGAGCTTCAACGATTGTTTCAACAACTTTTTCAATAGCCGCCTCTTGCACTTTTTCAGCAACAATAGGGGCTTTTTTCTTACCTTTAACTGTAAGCAGTTTAGTAATAACGCTTGGCTCTGGTCTTGCGATAACCAATGAACCAATCACCAGCTCTTTTTGACTCACCACATCAACGCCATGATCAATTGCTGTTCTTACTGCACTGATCTCTCCCTGAAAACAGATTGATACCAAACCAGATCCCACTTTTCGGTATCCGATAATTTCCACGTTTGCTGCTTTACAAGCTGCATCTGCCGCTTGAATGGCTGCGGTTAACCCTCGTGTTTCAATCACACCTAAACTGTTCATCTTTCTCTCCTACTTAATGACGGACAAGACGGATATCGAAATCAAATTTCTTAAAGAAGTTTTCTAAACTATCTAACTCTTCTGGCGTATAACTAGGATCGGTTTTTATTGGGTAGATCATTTCCAATTTTTCGTATTTATTACGCCCAAATTGATGATAAGGAAGGATATCAATACGCTGAATATTGCCACGTTTTGATAGCTCCATGGCGTAATTAATGGCTCCTGTAATTGCATCATAAGAGTCGTTATAACCTCGTACTAAAGGCATACGAATTACCACATTGGCACCGAGATCCATTAAACGTTCTAAATTACGACGGACATTTTCATTACCAACGCCAAACAACGCTTTATGCTGAGCAGTATCAATGTGTTTGATATCAATCAGAAATTGATCAACGACTTCCGCTAATTTTTCATAATTCGTCACATTAGTGGTCGCTTGCGTTTCTACCGCGGTATTAATCATCATCTTTTTACATTCACGTAAAAGCGCAACCGCAAAATCCGTTTGTAAGCTCATTTCACCACCACCAATGGTGACGCCACCGCCGGAAGATAGGTAAAAGTCATAATCTTGCATGATGATTTTCATTAGCTCAGAAACTGAAACATCTTTTCCCATAATATCAAGGGCATCAGAGATACAGACGTCTTCACATTTACGACAACCAATACAATCAACAGCGCGATCAACACGGTGGACTTGCTTACCACTTTCATTGGTTGTCATGTAGTGCACACCTGCTGGACAAACATCAACGCATTTACCGCAATCTACACATTTGTCGTGAGAGTACATCACCTGAAATTCACTGCTGAGACCTTCTGGATTGGAACACCAAGGGCAGCGGATATTACAGCCTTTTAAAAAAACGAGAGTACGAATACCATCTCCGTCATAAATAGAGTATTTCTGGATATTAAATATCCGCCCTCTTATTTCTGCCGCCGTCTCCATCTTTACGCCTCCAAATCTGCATCAAACATCCCTGTTCGATAAATTTAAATCTTGTCTCGTCGATTAAAAGGGATAGCCTGAGCCATCCCTATGGCTGTAATTAAAATTTTTCAATCACAGTACGACTGATAATTTCATCCTGAACTTCTTTACATAATTCAACGAAGTAAGCACTGTAGCCAGCAACACGGACAATTAAGTCACGGTATTTTTCAGGCTCTAATTGCGCTTTTTTCAGTACTTCATTATCGACATAGCTAAATTGCATCTGGCCGTTACCCAAAATGGAAGCCGTTCTTAATAAGGTAATTAAACCTTGGCGACCTTCATTGGTATCTAACAATCCTTTCAGGAATTTGAAGTTATGAACCATACCGATGTTCATAGTTTCCACATTCATCTTACTGATTGATTTAATGATTGCTGTTGGGCCATGTTTATCCGCACCTTGTGTTGGGCTGATACCATCTGATAATGGTTTCCATGCCAAGCGACCATTTGGAGTAGCAGCGGTTAACTCACCAATAGGTGTATTGTTAGAGATAGAGAGCGTACCGTGGCTAAATGTGGAATAGAGCATTTTGTATTTACGACATTCACGCTCTGTCCATTCCGTAATATCTAACGCATATTGGTCAACAACATCGTCATCATTGCCAAATTTCGGTGCATTTAAGCAGTCACGTAATAACTCGTCGTGGCCTTCAAAATTCGCTAATAACGCATCACGAATTTGCTCTAAGGTGTATTTTTTATCTTCATAAACTAATTTGCGAATAGCCGCCATTGAGTCAACATAAGTCGCTAAGCCAGAGAAAATCAGGCCTGGACCATGGTTAACCATTGCACCACCTGCGGTCACGTCTTTACCTTGTTCCATACAACCTTCAACAAGCAGAGACATTAATGGTTTTGGTGCAATATCACGGTGAACACGTTGACTTATTACGGTACCAATCGCAGATAAACGTATGATATGAGCAACTTGCTCTTTCACTGCTCTATCAAAATCATCATAAGTCCGCAGATCACGTAAATCGCCAGTATCTAGACCTTGATAGCTATCAAACAGCACCATACGACCACGGTTTAAAACAAATTCAATCGCAATAGGCCATTGGGTGTAACCCGTTGATGTCCACTGATAAATACGGCCTGATTTTTGTGGTTCAACACACCCCATCAAGCAGTAGTCACGCGCATCTTCAAAATCGAAGCCTTTACGCAACATCATCTTGATATGAGAATCATCGAAGTGACATGCAGGGAAGCCCATACCTGCTTTAACCACATCTACAATTTTTTCCATGTATTGCTGTGGTGATTGGTTATGAATACGACATGCTAATGATGGTTGATACACTTTTACAAAACGTACAGCATCCATAATTAGGTACGTTAAATCATTACACGCATCGCCACCTGTACGTTTTTGTCCACCAATGGTTAAGTTGATAAATGGCTGATAACCAGCAAAATATTTCGCTCCTAACTCACTCGACATCCACATTAATTCAGCACATTTGATGATAAAGGCTTGCATCATTTCCAGTGCTTGTTCACGCGTTAAACGGCCTGATTTGATATCGTTTTCATACATTGGGAAGCAGTATTGGTCTAAACGACCTAAAGAAAGACCTGTTTGGTTTTCTTCTACTTCAAACAGTGACTCAACCGTCCAGATACTTTGCAGTGCTTCTTGCAGTGTTTTTGGTGGATTAGCAGGTACGTTTTCGTTGACTTCAGCAATCGTCAATAACTCTTCACGACGTTGAGGGTTGCTCTCTTTTGATGCTAATTCACGTGCATGTTCTGCAATGCGATGGGCGTAAGCAATCACACCTTCACAGCTTTCAATAGACGCTTTATAGAAGTAGATACGGTCAATATCAGCCGGATTTTCCATGCTTAATTCAGCCAGTTTTGCTTGCGCATCGGCTTTAATACCGTTCATACCTTTGGTGAAAAGTAGTACGTCATAACCAGGGCAAGTATCGCCACCACCATTGATTTGGTGATAAGAAAGATCACTCACAAAGGTTTCACCACTAAATTCCCACACACCCGCTTCACGGTATTGTGCTTCACAGATCTCATCCAGAGAACGCCCTTCCCAGAATGGAACAATCTCTTCGCGAATGACTTTTTTGTCTTCTTCTGAAATTTGGAATGGATCTTGTGGACGTGTGCTCATAGTATCGAGTTCATCACGAACCCAACGCCATGCAATATCAGGAGAGAAAGCGCCAGCACGCGGTTTACCACAAGGATGACCAACAATCAGCTCTTCATCTTGAATTAAAATAGGTGCAGTTTCACAAGCGCGACGGAATGCTTTTGCTCGTAGTAAAATTGGCGGTAAACCTGGGTTATTACGAACAATCTCAGTAAATGCTAACGCTCTGTAGATAGAAACGCTTGGACGAGCTTCTAAATAACGGTTACGTAAACGTTGTAAGCGAGGCGTTAAACCTTCCATCACTTTGAATTCGCTCGCGTCTGCCGTTGGTGCAACAACACTCGCTAAAGGTGCAGCATATTGTGGCTGTGAATTCATACGGCCGTTGTATAAACGCACTTGCAGTGAACTGTGTAAAGTTGACAAGTTAGCGCGAGCTGATAGCAACATTTCTGATAATTCGTTAATGCTGATACGTGGATCGTTGATATCAACACCTTGCGTCATGGCATCAAACATTGGATAACCATCAACTTCTTTGGTCGCACGTACTTCTGAAAGCTCAGCTAATTTCAGCCACACACTTTCAACAATTTCATACGCTTGTGCTTGTGTTAAACGACCTTGGTCGAGATCACGTTGATAAAATGGATAAAGTGCTTTATCAAATCCCATTGGATTAATGGCATAGCTACCATTTTCCAGATGTAAGACTAATTGCAATAAATAGAATACTTGAACCGCTTCTTTAAAGGTTTCTGCTGGTTTTGCAGGTACTTTACGTAATACCGCTGCACTATCTAATAATTCTGCTTTACGGTATGGGTTACCTTCCATTGCAGCTAAATTCTCTGCTTTTGCAGACAGAATTTGTGCAAAATACAGTGCTGCATCACATGCATAAATAGCTGATTTACAGTAATTAGCTTCATCAATACTGCTACGATTTACGGCACTACCAATGCTTCTAATTCTGTCTTCAAGCTGCGCTTTGATGGCTAAGAAACCTTGGTTTACCACCAGCATATAATCAGGTGATGCAACGCTATTATTAATACTTAAGAAACGGTAGATAGAGTCGCTACGCACTTCATCTTCAGTGTGAAAAATCGCACCGCGTGGTGTTGATGACTGACTGCCGATAATCAATTCATCTTGTGCAATGTAGCTTGGAAAATGACGAATAAATTCATAAAAACGTTGCGCAGGTTTAATTGCTTGGGGCACTCCTGCAATGCTGTTGTCTAATGAATCAAAAATGGTTGCACGCTCTGTGCTGATGGAACTATTACGTGAAACTAAACGTTCTGCCAGCATTTTTACGCGTGGCGTCAAAGAATATTTGGCCATGAGAGGCTCTCCTGATGTTCTTTACTTGACCTAATCGGTATTCATTCGGTTGAGCATTAACTGTGTGATACACCGGCAAATGCCTGACGATACAATGTTTCTAATTGGTGTGTGTTTACGTCACGCGGATTTGTCGGCGTACAGCTATCTCGTAAAGCCTGTCCGACCATTTCCGTTAAACGGGCATAAAAGTCCGCTTCACTGACACCGGTATCGCGAATACTCTTCGGCATACCCATTTCATCTTTCAATACATTAATGGCGACGATTAAACTGGTTACCCCTTCTCTTACTGTGTTAGCCGGAAGTCCTAAGCTTTGAGCAAGATAGGCGTAACGTTTTGCTGCTTCACTATTACAATCACCATGAAGATTGGCGTTAAAGGCGACGACATGTGTCATCAATAACGCATTTGCACGACCGTGAGGAACGTGGAATACACCACCTAATGCGTGGGCAAGACTGTGAGTAATACCCAACGAAGCGTTAGTAAATGCCATGCCTGCAATACAAGATGCGTTATGCATTTTTTCGCGAGCAAATAAGTTGTCGCCTTGATGATGACAATCAATAAGATGGCTAAACACTAACTTGACGGCTTTCTCTGCCATTGCATCAGAAAAATCAGAAGCAGCTTTAGAAACATACGCTTCGAGTGCATGGCAAAGCACATCCATTCCCGTATCTGCAGTGATCGCAGGTGGTACAGATTTCACCAACTCAGGATCGAGAATGGCGACATCAGGCAACATAAACTCATCAACCAAGACCAGTTTTTCACTGCGTGATTTGATCACTGAAAAAGAGGTCACTTCAGAGCCCGTACCACTAGTGGTTGGGATCGCAATAAATTGTGGTTTTGTTCTGTTGCTCTCTTTACGGGTATGCCAGAGGGAGTACATAACGGCTTTCGCGGCATCAATCACAGACCCACCACCGAGTGCGATAACCAAATCTGGATAATGCGCATCCATGATCTTCATACCACTCACGATGGCTGAAATATCGGGATCTGACGCAACATCATCGTAAACTTGGAACTCAATACCTCGTTGCATTAACTTGTCAGTGACTTTATTTGCAAAGCCAAACTTCACCATTGCTTTATCTGTCACCACAAATGCGCGGCGGGCAGTTAACCCAGAAAGAAAATCCAGTGCATTGGTGCCAAACTGAATTTTGGGTTTTATCAGAAACTCACTCATGTCGTTATTACTCCTTACTGTCCCGATAAACCTTCTCAACAATGGCAACCACTGACATCGCTTTGTAACGTTCTTTGTTCAGTGCGAAGTATTCTTCAGCCAACACAACATCGTTGATACCTGCACCTACACTATCCACTGCAACATACGTTTTGTTCTTCAGTGGCTTAAGCTCATCATCTAAGGTCGCTATCATTAATAAATTGCTCCCTTTAAGTTCTGGGCTTTTTTGTGTCGCTACTACGTGTCCGATTACCTTTGCGAGGATCATGGTTTATATCGCCTTATATCAATGAGTTACTTACTCAGACGTCCGAGAACTTCCTTGATAATGCGTTCCACGTTTTCTTCGGTAATATCACCTTGTTCAATCACTTGTTGCGCGCAAGCACTGACCGTCGTTACATAAGGAGATGCACCAAAGCGATCATCACCTTGAGTTTGACGTTGTGCAGTGGCACATTCAGCATGAACAGGAGTTAAAGAAGGTGAACGAAAACGATCATCATCAAGAATGCTGGTCTGGTGATTTGCACTGGAAACAGAGCAAGCAGAAACAGCAGGTTGAGTAGCTTCTTGTGCTAAAGGGCAAGGTTGTTTCAACTCTTCGACGGTACGCACGCCATAACCTACTTTACGAATATTCAGTAAGTTCATTGGGCCGACGTTGTCAGAGCTAGAACCGCCACCTACAGCCCCACAGCCTAAAGTTAACGCTGGAGTAATATTCGTGGTTGCACCGATGCCACCTAATGCCGCTGGGGTATTAATCAGAATACGGTTAACCGGTTTTTCTAGAGAGAACTGACGAATAACATCTTCATTTTGGGTATGAATCACTAAGGTGTGACCTAAGCCTTCATTAGTCAGTAATTGCACTACGCGATCGCACGCCGATTTCCAATCTTCTTCGATATACATTCCTAAGATTGGGCATAATTTTTCGCGTGAATACGGATTTTTGGGTGAAACGGTATCTTGTAGTGCGATTAATACGCGCGTATTTGCGGGTACACTAAAACCAGCACGCTGACTTAAATAAATCGCATCTTTACCTACAACAGCAGGATTAATTGTGCCGTTAGCACGCAGTAACATGGAAGCCACTTTTGTTGCTTCTTCGTCATTCATAAAGTAAGCACCTTGTGCTAATAGCTCGCGGTGAACTTCGTTATAAATGCAACGTTCAACGATAATGGATTGCTCTGATGCACAGATAACCCCATTGTCGAATGTTTTACTGGTGATGATATCGCTAACTGCTTTTTTGATATCTGCACTTCGTTCGATAAAGGCAGGGCCATTACCTGGGCCACCACTGATTGTCGGTGTGCCTGATGCATAAGCTGCACGTACCATACCTTCGCCACCAGTCGCTAAAATTAATGACACATCTTTGCTGTGCATTAATTCTTTTGTCGCTTCCAGTGTGAGTAATGTCACGCCATCAACAATACCTGCTGGAGCACCGGCTTCTAGCGCCGCTTTTTTAACAATTTCTAACGCACGGAAACTGCACTGCTTGGCATTTGGATGCGGAGAGAAAATAATCGCATTACCCGCTTTCAGTGCAATTAGGGTTTTATAGATAATGGTTGATGTTGGGTTAGTTGAAGGAACTAACGCCGTGATAACACCTAAAGGCACGCCGACATCCATGACTTTTTTCACTTTATCGTCATTGATAATGCCAACGGTCTTCATGTCTTTCATATGTTCATACACACGCAATGACGCGAAGGTATTTTTCAGAACTTTGTCTTCCCACTTACCAAAGCCTGTTTCTTCGTTCGCCATTTTTGCCAGCTCTTCTGCGTGACGAGCCGCTTCAAATGCAATGTGTTTTACAATACTGTCGATTTTTTCCTGCGAAAATTTAGCGTAAACAAGCTGTGCATTTTTCGCGTTACGAACTAGCTCACGAGCCAGTTGTCTGGATTGCAAATCTTTATCTAATGCAACCATGTCTTCCCCCATACAGGAGTTAAAAAATTTAGCTGAATAACTTATTTCTTTGATTTACAGCACGCCCGAATAATCAGGCTTTGTGCTGTTGCGCGATTTTCTCGATATCGTTATGCGGTCTTGCAATCACACGAGAAGTCACGACAGTGCCGATACGTTTTGCCGCTTCAACACCTGACTCAACCGCTGCATTTACTGCACCGACATCGCCTTTCACCATGGCTGTCACTAAACCTGAACCGACGTTTTCATAACCAATCAGTTCAACATTGGCTGCTTTGCACATTGCATCAGCAGCTTCAATGCAAGCGACAAGACCTTTGGTTTCAACTAGACCTAGTGCTTCTTTCATATTTATTTCCTTCGTTATTCAGTCACTTTGTACTGGGCAACGATTTTTTGAATATCGTTATGTGGACGAGCGATGACTAATGAAGTCACAACAGTACCAACACGTTGAGCAGCTTCTAAGCCAGATTCCACAGCGGCTTTAACGGCACCTACATCACCTTTCACCATTGCAGTCACTAAACCTGAACCCACATTTTCGTAGCCGATTAACTCAACATTTGCCGCTTTACACATCGCGTCAGCTGCTTCAATACAAGCCACCAGCCCTTGAGTTTCAATAAGTCCTAATGCATCACCCATACGTTCTCCTAAGGCAGAAACTATGCCTTGTGTTTGATAACAATCTTGTTGATGTCATTGTGAGGACGAGCAATCACAAGCGATGTAACAACTTCACCCACCCGTTGTGCTGACTCCACACCTGAATCTACTGCAGCTTTCACTGCGCCTACGTCGCCTTTCACCATCGCAGTCACGAGACCTGAACCCACATTTTCATAACCAATAAGTTCAACGTTCGCGGCTTTACACATAGCGTCAGCGGCTTCAATACATGCCACCAGACCTTTGGTTTCGATCAGACCTAATGCATCACCCATTTTCATTTCCTCCGAGAAGCCGTTTAACGGTTTACGTTTGCCCATTGTGTCTGCGTGGTGATTTTTTAAACGCAGACGTTGGTTTCAAAATCACTATAACGCGCAAAAAATAAAACAACATATAAATCCATGTTATGGAGAAATATAGAATTTAATTCTGATATTTAGTGTTTTTTATCTCAGCATTTATTTAACCATGCTGTTTATTTGCTTTTTTCATCGTTATAAATTGATTAATTTCCACAAAAAATAGATTAAAAAACAGGCAAATTAACTTTGTTAGGAGGATGTTGAAAAGGTGCAAAAAGCCAGTACGTATCGATGGGAAAGATGTGCGGAATATCACTGATATTTCAACGTGAGATCAATAATTAAAAAAGGCTAAATCAAGTCTATATACAAATAGTGCTATTTTTTTGTTGATAACGTATTTATTTCATCTAAGGCTTTACGACAGGTATAAAAAGTAAGAGGGCACTCTTTATCTAACACCTATACATTAGGTGGCCATGCGATAATGAAATGGAGAAAGTATCATTTACTGGAAAGCACAAAACTACAACTGAGTGCTCATGCTTATTTAAGGGATGTTTTCAGTCTAAGTAAAAGAGGAAGAATCATCACACAATGACAGAGAAAATAAGTAAAAGAATTGGGTGTAATACATTAGGTCTTAGAGTAATGAAAAGGTGGAAACAGACGTACCACCTTATAAAAACAAGATCGATAATCAGGGTAGTTAATCAAATTTACTACCTGGTTTTAAGGTACAAATATAGAGGGGCGAATTGAGTGAACTTAATAGTAATGTTTTCTCATTAAGTTTTTGTGCATTAATAAATAGCCCATCATGACTATCTGACATTTCACGCATAAAATAATCAAAAATAACATCTGGGGATTCATCAATTGATGATGCACTTGCATTCCATTGACTAACAAAATAGTGTCGTTCTGTCGGTGAAACCCGTTTGGTCGTATAATCAAATTTCACATAACGTTGTAAATACAACCATCCCGCTTTTGAAGTGGTATAACCTTCAACAACAATCGAGCCTTTACCATTAGCACCAAATGAAAAATGAATATTACCATTTACATTTTCATCTTCCATATTTTCAAAGCGCATAATGCCTTTGGTTGAACATACCATGACACCTTCATTTTTAATGGTTAATAATCTTGTTGCAGCATAAGTGGCGACCAAGATAAAAATCAGGGCCGATAAAAAACATAAAAGTTTCCCTGAGATTTTCATTAGTATTTCCAAGAATAGTAAAAGTAATTGTCACAATAACTAAATGGATTATCTTCATTTTTCGCACAATGCGCTAAAAATACTCGCCCTAATCCATTTGTTTGTAATTTATCACCATAGAAAAAAACAAATCGTTCACCTTTTACACACTGTAAATTAAGCTTCTTTCTTACAGCATCAAAATTACGAACATAATTATCGCTTACCGCAGAATTAATCATGGCTTCATTAGAAAGTAATTCACAATCATTATGCGTTAATGGTGTCAGTGAAATTGGCTTTGATTGATGTTGATTAAAAAAAATGATCACGGCAAGAAATACCGCACCTAATAGAAAACCAATGCTAGCTAAATACCAACAAATTTCTGGTTTCTGTTTTTGTTGCGGTGTTTCTTCTTGTATAGGCTCTAAAGGTGTTTGCGTTAAAGATAAAGATGTCGTTGTTTCAACGGCTATTTTATTTTCATTCTTAACTAAAATAGGTGCTTCTTCATTTGTTTGAGTTGAAGGTAACAGCGTTGAATCATCAATGAGTTCAACTGAAATATCTGGATTAAACTCTAATCGCCCTTTTGCAATAGTGACAATGATATTTTCAATACCATAATGGCGAAATGTTTTTCGTAATAAACTCAAATATTGGTTTAAATTACTGTTTGATGAGACTAACCCATTATCATCCCAAACACGTTTTAATACTTCGTCACGATTAACAACACCTGGATGCTGAATAAAATAAAACAGTAACGCATTTGCGGTAATAGAAAGATGTGTATCAACACTCTCTTTTTCTAACGATATCGCGCCATCCGTTGCGTCGTAATAAATTAAGGCATTTATTTTGTATTTCATTGTGCCCTCATTCATCCTGATTAAAATTACTGATTTGCTGTGTTTGCCATATAGTCAAATGTCATTTCAGATAATCTTTCAACTAATGCGTTACGCTCTTCTTGTGAAATCGTAGGGCCTTCTGTTAATTCAGATAACCAAAGACCATCTGCGGCATAACGAATTAATGTACCTAAATAACTATTATCTAATTTATCGCCTTTGGCTAAATGATCTAACATCCAATCTCGCCAGCATTTACGCATAATAGGCTCGTTTGGCATTGCTAAAGATAGTATGGCTAATTGGCGACTTTCGTCTGACTGTTTTAAATCAGAAATATAAGTTAAATATGCGCGAGAAAAACGTCCCGCTTCAATAGGATCATTTTCCATAATAACTGCAATACGACTATCCATAATACCTAATAGCCGTTTAAATACTGCCTGCACTAATTCTAATTTTCCGGGGAAATGATGAAGTAGACCACCTTTACTTACACCCGCTTCTTTTGCTACGGCATTTAAAGAGAGAGAAGCTATTCCTTCATTAGCCACAATAATACTTGCCGCTTCCAATAATTGCTCTTGAACTCGGATAGGGTCTTTTTTTCGGTGATGCGCAGTTGTATTCATGCACAGGATGATACCGACCAGTCGGTATGTTCCTTATTGATCGAAATCAATCTGATTTCGACTGATGCTTATTATATGTAAATAATGCAGTTGACTTCACATTCCTTTATTTCCCAATCAAATTTAATTTAAAAAATTAAACTTATTTTACAAGATTGATCTAAATGATTAATTTAAAAATTAAAGGAATATAAATTTTGATTTTTATCAAAAAAATAAATATATTTATTATCTTAATTAAAAAACCAATTTAGAAAAAATAAAGAAATCAATATCTAATTAATTTCTTTATTTTTAATTACGATTATTTTTTCATATGGATCATTATCTCTTTACACTGCTATTTTTTATTAAAAATAGAATCACCACCAGTTAAATGGTGTTAAATTTGGTTTTATTTTTAAGTAAAAAATCCCATAATTCCATAATTTTACTTTCCGTTGGCGGAGTATCATCAATATTTTCTTTAGAAGGAACATCATAAGTATGGTCTTCAAAAGGAATACTATAAATATGGTCTTCAAAAGAAACATTATAAATATGGTCTTCAAAAGGAATACTATAAATATGTCTTTCAGAAGGTGTATTATGAATCAGTCCTTCAAAAAGAGTATTATAATAAGGTTTATCATTAGATGTAGTCACGAAATAAGCAACCTCACTACATTTATTTTCAATCATGTTTGAATTATTTTCATTTTCACATTTATTTAAAAATTCATTTATAATTTCAAGTGGCCTTTTTATTAGTTCATCCTTATTATTTACAAAGTTTATAGGTGTATGACTAATAAAACTCGGCTCTGTTGTAGCTTGTCTAAAAGGTGTATTACTATTAAATATACCCGTTATACCCGAACTAATATTAGAAAAAAAATCAACAATATTGTTTATTACTTTTCCTGCTCCTATTGTCAGTTGATTCACTGTATCTCTAAATATAGAAGTAATATTCATTATATATCCTTATATTAAAAATAATAAAATTAATCCTTCTAAAATATATTAGTAAATTTAAGAAATTCAAGTATAAAAAAACCTCCTTTAAATAAAGAAGGTTTTAAATTGATAATTGATAACTGTAATTAAATGCTGGCTTTTAATGCCTGCTCTAAATCTACAAGAATATCGTCGATATGTTCAATACCAATAGATAAACGGATCAAATCTCGAGAAACACCAGCGCGATCTAATTCTTCATCATTTAATTGACGATGAGTGGTTGAAGCTGGATGACATGCTAATGATTTTGCATCACCAATATTCACAAGACGAACAATGAGTTGCAATGCATCAATAAATCTAGCCCCGGCTTCTGCGCCACCTTTGATCCCAAAAGAGAGAATACCGGCAGGTTTACCTGACATATAACGTACGGCTAAATCATGCTCAGGGTGATTGCTTAAACCCGCATATTTAACCCATGCAACTTGAGGGTGATTTTGTAGATATTCTGCCACTTTCTGTGCATTTTCAGTATGTCGTTCCATACGCAGAGCCAGTGTTTCTAACCCTTGTAAGATCAAGAATGCATTAAAAGGTGACAGAGCAGCCCCCGTTCCACGCAAAGGCCCAACACGACATCTTGCTATATAAGCAGCTACACCAAAGTGCTCGACATAATTTACCCCGTGATAAGAAACATCAGGTGTATTTAATATTTCAAAACGATCTTTATGCTCAGCCCAAGGGAATTTACCAGAATCAACGACAATACCACCAATCGAATTGCCATGACCGCCAATATATTTGGTTAACGAGTGAATAATAATATCTGCGCCATGTTCAAAAGGACGACATAAATAAGGCGTTGCAACGGTATTATCAACAATCAAAGGCACACCATGACGATGAGCTACATCAGCCAATGCTTGAATATCGACAATGTTTCCGCTTGGATTTGTGATGGTTTCACAAAATACTGCTTTTGTTTTATCGTCAATTAATGCTTCTAATGCAGCAATATCATCATGGGGAGCAAAGCGCGCTTCAATACCAATACGAGGGAAAGTGTGCGCCATTAAATTATAAGTACCACCATAAAGTTTAGCGACAGAAACAATATTGTCACCCACTTGAGCAATAGTTTGAATAGCGTAAGTAATAGCTGCCATACCCGATCCTACGGCAACTGCAGCAATTCCACCTTCTAATGCTGCAACACGTTTTTCTAATACGTCATTAGTTGGATTCATGATTCGAGTATAAATATTACCGGGTACTTTTAAGTCAAAGAGATCAGCACCATGTTGCGTATCATCAAATGCATAAGAAGTGGTTTGGTAAATAGGTACAGCGACTGCTTTTGTCGTTGGATCAGGTGAATAACCGGCGTGAACAGAAAGTGTCTCAAGTTTCATAGCAATCCCTTTTTGTTGCATTTGTTCTTATCGTAATACTTATATTTTAAATAACTTAAATCAAAGTAAACGTTCTTAATATATAAGCCATATAAATAAGCGCATATTAACTCTGTCGTATAGTGAAAAAAATTCAAATTAAATTAATGCTATCCAGCCACCATACCGTCAATAAGGTAAAATGCCCTTTTTTACTATCATATTTGAGTTAAGGATCTTGTTTTTCTCGCTATTTTATCATTTTAAGTACTTTTATCTTTTTTTGACGAGTCGCTAACCAGCAAATTAAAGAGCCTCCGGTCACCATCATTACCCCTTGCCAAAATGAGAAGGAGAGTGCAGTAGACAATAATATTGATGAAAATGCAGTAGAAATAACAGGTGTAAAGTAAGAAAGCGTAGCTAATAAAGTCACATTACCTCTTATCATACCGATAGTCCATGCTGCATTAGCCAGCCCAATTGCCGCCCCTGTTATTAATAATAAAGTGATACTTTTTGTATTAACGATCCATTCTGCCGGTGTTGAAAATAAGTATTGCCCCCACAATGCAAGTGACGTTAATAGAAAGAAGGGCACAATACCGTTATTCCCTTCAGAAATAAGGCGAGTTAAATTACTATAAAATGCCCATAAAATGGCACCTGAAAACGCTAATATATAGCTTAATGGATTGCTTTGAATATTCTTCCATAAGCCTTCAATCGTGAGCGGGTTATCCCCACTAACAACCCAAACTAATCCACTAAATGAGCACAATAATCCTAAGATCAATAAAATTGAGAATCGCTGTTTATTGAGTATGACGGCAAGGGCTAACGTAAAACTAGGCCATAAATAATTCACCATGCCTAGTTCTATGGCTTGTGTTCTATCTGTTGCAAATCCTAATGCCAAAGATAAACATACTTCATAAGTGACAAATAATAGGGCTCCCCAAAAAAGATATCGTTTAGGAAAAAGTGATAGCTTAGGTATGCCTAGGATCAACATAAGAAACAGCGTCCCTGCGGTATAAATCAGAGCTGCACCTCCAATAGGGCCAAAATACTCACTGATATTACGAATTAAACCAACAATAGTGCTCCAAAGAAAAATAGCAACGATGCCATATAACGTTCCTTTTGCTGAGCTAGATATCATTTTGAGCCTTCAAATTTAAGATTTTACCATTAGAACCCATATTAAAATAAAACCAGAATAATTGCTTTAACCACTTTTATGCAAAAATAATAAAGAAAAACCTGATCAGTGAAACATTTTGTTACAATTAATATTAAGTATAAAACATATTGATCTACTCCCATAAGTAGTAAAAAAAGTGTCATTTATTTTATATTTTAAAAATACACCTTTTAATTTCAATTTAAAATGGATAAATAATATTTCTATTTTTCTTATAAATTTTAAATTCGAAATTTATATTTGAATAAAAAAATAGGCAATACTGCCTTTTTTTATCATAAAAAGTGTTATTTTTTGTATCATTTTATAAATAGTTTCACTATGAAATATATTTTATGAAACATCATCTTATAAGTACATTTACAGAATCTTTTTAGGACGCTCTTTATTAGAGTATTGAGACTGAATAAAAACAAAAAACAAAAACACAATGAATATCAATACAATACACGACATCATATAAAACATTAGATAAAATAATGTATTTTTCTATTTATTAACACTAAATATTGCCGATAGTTATCACGATATCAATAGATATCACCTATAAAAAAAGCCAAAAACGATCGTTTAAAACGATTTCTCTAATTTTTTTAGCACATCTATAATTTTTGGAAATTTGACTTAAGTGTGGATGAGCCTGTTTTATCGTTTCTACGATAATTGCGGTAATCGCTCTCTGTTAAATATATATAAATAGCCTTACGTTACACATCTAAGAAATAATTTTACCCCTATTATTCTCTATTTAAAAATAAGGAATAAATAGAATTAACCGTTAGCTTAATTTATTAAGTTAACGGGTAAGTATATATTTAAAATATAGGAACAATTAATGAAAAAGTTATTATTATCTGCAATTATCACTTCTGCAATGGCAGTTATTGCAACACCTGCATTTGCAGAAGACACCGGCACTCCAGCACCAACAGAAGTGACAGTTAATGGTGGTACCGTTAACTTTGAAGGTTCTGTTGTTAATGCAGCTTGTGGTGTTGATAGTAGCTCAGCAAACCAAACTGTTCGTCTAGGTCAATTCCGTGTTGCCGAATTTACCAAAAAAGGTGATGAGACAGGTCGTATCCCTTTTAGTATCAAATTAAATAACTGCGATATTACTGTTTCAACATTAGCTGCAATTACGTTTAATGGCACAGCTTCTGATGGCGATGCAAATGCATTTGCACTACAAGGTAGTGGCGCTGCTGCGAATGTAGCATTAAAAATTACGGATTCAAGTAGCAAAAACGTTGTTCCTGGCCAACCATCAACAACACAAAAACTCATTGAAGGTGAAAACCAATTAAATTACAACGCATCCCTTATTTCAACGGATGATACTGTTAAGGCGGGTAGCGCAAACGTTACCACAAACTTTATGGTGACTTACTCTTAATTGCTAATCATTTTTGATTGATATCTTATTGCCAAGGACGGCCTATTTTTTATCAACATGCAATTATCCTATAATTATTACCTAATATATTTCTATTATGAAAAAAATACTTACATTCCTTATTATTTTTCTCTTCCCATTATTATCTTATTCTAATGGGGTTTCATTAGGCGCCACACGTATTATTTATAATTCTAATATTAAACAAACCAACCTTGTTATTACTAATTCAGATAAACAAAATAGTTTTTTAATTCAGTCATGGGTTTCGGATAACCAAGGCATTAAAAATAACGATTTTATCGTAACACCTCCTTTATATATTCTTGATGCAAATAAAGAAAATGCATTAAGAATTATGTATACCGGCGCACCACTACCTGAAGATAGAGAAAGTTTATTTTGGATGAATGTAAAAGTGATCCCTTCATTACAAGATGAATTGGCTAAGGAAAACACACTACAAATAGCAATACAGAGTCGCATAAAGCTTTTTTATCGTCCGAGTCGCTTACCTGCTTATAATGCAAAATTTGCGAATGAAATTTCTTTTTCTTACCAAAATGGTGAGCTTATTGCGAATAACCCTACACCTTATCATATAACCATGGTGAATTTAGCTGTGGCCGATAATCCACTTCCAGCAAGCATAATGATAAATCCGTTATCTCAATTAGTGTTAGGAAAAGTAAAAAATAATGCAAGCATAATTTCATTCCAAACAATTAATGATTATGGCGCACAGACAGCTGTATTAAAAAAAGACATTTCTCATTAATGATTACATCTGCTTCAAGCTTATTGGTCAAAAAACATGATTAATAAAAATACAGTTTATTCTTTCTTTTATGGTGCCATCACAATATCAATGGCTTTGCCATTTTTGGCATACAGCACAAACCGATTTAATCCTGCATTTTTGGCTGACTCTCCTGATTCAGTGGCTGATTTAAGCTATTTTGAAGCTGGAAATAGTATCAAACCCGGAGATTATCCACTTGATATTATTATTAATCATGAATATCTAAGAACAGAGAGTATTCATTTTATTAGTCAAGATAACAATGTAATTCCTTGTTTAAATAAATCTTTTTATCAATCATTAGGGATTAATACTAAAATATTTTCTGATATTGAAAATGCCTCAGATAATAAATGCATTAATATTGAAGACATTATTCCTAACTCTGTTGTTAATTATGATCTTGAGAAACAAGCATTAAAAATTCAAATACCTCAAGCCGCTTTAGATCTTAAAGCACGTGGCTATATACCACCCGAGAAATGGGATAACGGTATTACAGCGGGAATATTAAATTATACATTTAGCGGTGCCAACAGTTGGGGAAATTCTCATAATAATAGTTACTATCTAAATCTACGTAGCGGGATCAATATTGGTGCTTGGCGATTAAGAGATTATTCCACTTGGAATTCATCAAATGGAAAAAACCAATGGAACCATATCAGTACCTATCTTCAACGCAATATTGTGTCATTAAAAAGCCAATTACAAATTGGCGACAGTTATACGTCATCAACACTTTTTGACAGTATTAATTTCAGAGGTATTTCCTTAGAAAGCGATGACACGATGTTGCCTGATAGCCAAAGAGGCTTTGCCCCTATTGTTAGAGGAATAGCGAATAGTAATGCCAAAGTCGTTATAAAACAAAATGGCTATATTATTTATCAAACCTTTGTCGCTCCCGGAGCATTTGAAATTAAAGATCTCTATCCAACATCAAATAGTGGAGATCTTTATGTCTCTATTGAAGAAAACGACGGCAGTACGCACGATTATATTGTGCCGTATTCTGCTGTACCCGTTTTGCAACGAGAAGGCCAAAAACAATTTGTTATTCAAGCGGGTGAAATTCGCCAAAATAACCAAAATAAAAAACCACGTTTTTTACAAAGTCATCTGATTTATGGATTACCTTATGACACTACAGCATATGGCGGGGCTTTAGTTACAGCAGATTATCAATCTTATGCACTTGGAGCCGGTAAAAATATGGGCACCTTAGGTGCATTGTCTACGGACATCACTTTTGCTCATAGCAAGTTGCCTGATGACTCAACATCTGAAGGCTACTCTTTACGTTTTCTCTACGCAAAATCACTCAACCAATTTGGTACTAATTTTCAGTTATTAGGTTATCGCTATTCCACGTCTGGATTTTACACACTAGAAGAGACCCTGAACACACGTATGTCTGGTTATCTCTATGAAAATAATCAACAAACACCTTCACGTTATTTTGATTTGCGTAATCATAAAAAAGGCAGCCTACAAATCAATTTATCACAACAACTAGCTGATTATGGCTCTGTTTTTATGACAACACATTGGCAAAACTATTGGGGAACAAATGAGAAAAACGTCTTAATCCAAACGGGTTATAACGGTAATATAAAAGGGCTCTCTTATAACATTATTTATAGTTATAACCGAATGATGAACAGCGGAGAACGAGACCAAACACTCTCTGTTGGGGTTTCTATTCCGTTGCAACTTCTTATGCCTTCCAGTTATCAACCAATAAATAGTGCTTATCTCACTTATAACTACAGTCATAATAATAACGGTTATTCTGCACATAACGCGGGCGTTGCAGGCACACTACTTGATGACAATACATTAAATTACAGTGTCCAACAGGGATATAGCAATCAAGGCGGCAGTTATACAGGAAGCGCTTCTCTTGGATATCAAAGCCGATATGGCAATTTGAATGCGGGTTATAACTACCATCAAGATGCTCAACAACTCAATTATAGCCTCGCTGGCGGTATGTTATTACATAGTGAAGGAGTCACATTAAGTCAGCCATTAAGCGCCAATACCATTTTAGTTGATGCGGGTAAAACACCGGATGTACCTATTGATAATGCAACCGGTATTTATACTGATTGGCGAGGATTTGCTGTTATTCCTTATGCCACAGCGTATCGCCAAAATAAAGTTGCCCTAGATACCACGACACTCCCAGATAATGTCGAAATTGAACAAAATATTCAGCAAGTTATCCCGACACAAGGTGCTGTTATTAAAGTTAATTTTGATGCAAAAACAGGCTATCGCTTATTACTGACACTAAGACAACAAGGACGCCCTCTGCCTTTCGGTGCAATTGCAACAGATAAACAAAATCATCTCTCTGGCATTGTGGGGGATGACGGATTGCTCTATCTCTCTGGCGTCCCTAGCTCTGGCGTATTAGATATTCGCTGGGGAAATGAATCAACCCAATATTGCCAAGTTCATTATCAATTACCTCAAAAGCAACATAACGAGCCCTTTGTAAAAATGACACAGGAGTGCCAATAATGCGCAAATTAATACTTATTTTGGCTTTATTGCTACTTTCCATAAGCAAAGGCAATACTTATGACACTTTGATTCAAATTAATGCCAGAGTGACAGGCAATACTTGCACTGTAGAAACCAATTCAAAAACAATTACAGTGAAATTAGGTAATATTGCCACTAAAGATTTCACGTCAACGACCATTGCTCAACAACGTACGCCTATTATCCCTTTTAGTATTAAGTTGGTAGATTGCCAACCCGAAGCCAGTGGCGTGAAAGTCAATTTTAAAGGAACACCATCTACGGCGGATAATACATTACTCGCCATTAATCAAGATGGGGCTCAAGGTGTCGCAATTGCACTTATGGATGAGTCAGGCACACCTATTGCAATCAATGAACAAAGCCAATCTTACCTGTTATTGCCAAATCAAGATAACACTCTGCAATTTTACGCTCGTTATGTCGCAACACACCTGCCAGTCACCTCTGGGCAAGCCAATGCGACTACAACTTTTTTACTGGAGTACCAATAATGAAATATTCCCTTTATTCCCTAACATTACTGGTCTCTTTATCGTTGCTCCCTCAAAAAAGGGTATGGGCAGTAGCAGATCCTCTTATCGTATCTCCTGTACCAATGAATTTTGATGGTGCTGCAGATGGTACACCAGCAGGGACCCCCATCACGTCAACATGGATTGGAGAGACATCTGTTCATAACGGCTTTAAATGTGAAAATAAATTTCTACAAAAATGCTGGGTTGAAACGCTCTATGCTAATGCACTGGGTTCAAAAATAAGTGGGATCTATTATTACGAAGGGAGTAATCGATATCCGGTTTATTCGCTAGCTGGCGTAAAAGGCATTGGTTACGCCTTTGGTTTAAAAGATAACAATGACAATGTTTCTTATGTCCCTATTGATGTCGGCACGGGCTCTAGTGCAACTATTATTTATCCAGCCGTAGGCTCTACCGTAAATAAAGGTGTAGACCGAGTTTCATTAAAAGCAAAAGTAGTATTCCTTGTTACTGATGAGCACTTAGAAACGGGTGTTTATACTATTCCTTACACCGTGATTGCGAATACTTGGTCTGAATATGGTGGAGGACATAAAGGAAATAACACATCACTTGTCGCAATAAATCCGGTGACAATCACCATTAAAGCCAGAGGTTGCACAGTAAATACCAAAAATCTGACTTATGAATTAGGTGATATTTCAATGCGAGATATGAGCACTATCGGCTCAACATCAAAAACGCAAACAAAGCCTATTTCAGTGAATTGCGACACCAATGTGCATTTATATGCCAGCATGACTGACCAATCTACTTATTCTAATAATACAGATATTCTTACATTAACATCAGACTCAGATGCATCTGGTATTGGTATTCAATTTTTCTTTAATGATAACCCAACACCTGTGACTTATGGGCCAGACATTAGTGCTACGGGGCAACCCAATCAACGTTTACTTCATATAACAACATCTAATAACGAAAACTACACATTAAACCTGTCAACCCGATATATCACGACTGGAACACTAAAACCTGGTAAAGCAAACGGGTTAGCCAGTCTGACTTTTTCTTATCAATAATGATTTGAATTTTTAAGGCTGATAAATGATAGATAACAGCAAAACCATTAATTTTCGTATAGGCCAGCGAATACGCCATTTACGAAAAAAGTTAAAATGTTCGGGAACTGTATTTGCTAAAAGATTAGAGATAAGCCAGCAACAGCTTTCTCGTTATGAACGCGGAACAAATAGGATCAGTATCGAGTTAATTTATCGTATCTCTGAAAAATTTGATGTTCATATTAGTTATTTTTTACAAAGTAATTATATATCTAGCATTGAACAACACCGAAAAACTCAAGAAAAAAATAATCAATTAATTGCCGAAAGCTGTATTAAAAATGACTTTAATTGAACATAGTTTATTTTTCTCATTACAAACTCTCTTTTACTTCTCTTTTATTTTTCGCTAAATAAAATGACTTTTCTTCTGTTATAAAAAAGCCACCTTTAAGGTGGCTTCAGCATAAGAATCAAATTCAATTAACGTCCAGCTTTCAGTTTTTGGTAATAGCTTTCATATAATACAGTTGCATCACCAACATCATTTTGCCATTCACCTTTATTGATAATCTCTTCACTTGGATAAAGTGAACTATCTTTTGTAATGGTATTAGGTAGTAATTTTTGTGCTGCTAAGTTTGGTGTTGGATAACCAATGTTTTCAGCTACTTTTGCTGCGATTTCTGGACGTAATAAGAAATCGATAAGTTTATGAGCACCGTCGACATTCTTAGCATTAGCAGGAATAGCTAAACTATCCATCCAGAAAATTCCACCTTCTTCTGGCCACACCATTTCAATTGGCGCACCCGCATCGCGAGCAATAAATGCAGAACCATTCCAAATCATCCCTAAATTAACTTCCCCTTGCATATAAGGGTTAGCGGGATTATCTGAGTTAAAAGCTAATACATTCGGCATGAGTTTTTGTAGCTCTTTATAGGCCTCTTCGATCTCTTTAGGATCAGTCGTATTACCTGAATAACCTAATTTTAATAATGCTATTTGGAAAACTTCACGAGCATCATCGGTTAATAATAAGCTATCTTTATATTCAGGCTTCCATAAATCTGCCCATGAAGTAATGCTACTCACATCAACTTCATCGCTATTAATACCAATAGCGGTCGCCCCCCAAATATAAGGAATAGAGTAATCATTTTCTGGGTCGAAGGGTTTATGTAATAAACTAGGATCGAGATTATCAAAATGCGTTAATTTCGATTTATCGATTTTTTGTAACATTCCTTCATGACTCATTTTAGAAATAAAATAAGTGGAAGGAACCACCAAATCATAAGCCCCTTCTTTATAGGTCTTTAACTTGGTATACATACTTTCATTGGACTCATAGGTGGAATAGATCACCTTAATCCCAGTTTCTTTCGTAAACTGTTCAAGCAAACCAGGCGGCACATACTCCGTCCAGTTGTAGAAATATAATGTCTTACTATCATCAGCCGATGCTGTGCCGATACTTAATGCCATTACGCTAGCAGCAAGTACAGAGGACCACTTTTTCATTTATGTTTCCTTCAGTGGTTGATGCGTTAATATCAAATAGGCAGCAAGCCTACCTCCAACAGATTGGTCATAAAGACCCCAATAAGTGCAAAAAACTTGCACTAATACATGTCATTACGCTTTGCCAGTTCGGTCTCTTAAGATCAACTGGCTAATTAACACTAATACTAAGGATAGACCTAAAAGGATGGTTGCAAGCGCATTCACCTCTGGTGAAACCCCTACTTTTACCATTGAGTATATTTTCAATGGTAAAATTTCATAGCTTGGGCCTGTCACAAAAGAGGATACCACCACGTCATCCATGGATAACGTAAAGCTTAATAACCAACCTGAAGCCACTGCTGGCATCGCAAGTGGCATAATGATTTTACGTAGAATAGTAAATTCACCTGCCCCCAAATCTTTAGCAGCTTCCAACATTTTTACATCAAATCCACTTAATCGTGAGTAAACCGTCACCACAACAAAAGGTAGACAAAATGTAATATGTGAAAATAAAAGCGACCAAAATCCCAATGAAACTCCAAGGATCATAAACAACACAAGTAATGAAATCGCCATCACAATATCAGGCGACATCATTACGACAAACAGCATACCACCGACAAATTTTTTGCCACGAAAGCGGTAGCGATAAAGCGCAACTGCCGCTAATGAGCCAATGAGTGTAGCAAATGTCGCGGAAGTAACTGCCATCGTTAATGAATGCCCTGCTGCTTGAAGTAGGCTGTCATTATTAAATAAAATGGCATACCAATCTGTGGTAAACCCTTTCCAATTAATCCCGAAACGTGATGAGTTAAAAGAGTTAACTATCAGAATAATAATCGGGATATAAAGATACGCGTAAATAATGGACATAAATCCACCACGCAATAACCGTCCTATCATTCTATTTCTACCTTCTTATGCAGTAGCTTCACGGCTCGGTAATACACAAACAGCATTAATCCCATCACCAATGTTAAGCAAATACTAGTTGCTGCGCCGAAAGGCCAGTCACGAATATTTAAGAATTGGCTTTTAATTACGTTACCAATTAATAAGTTTTTCGCGCCCCCCATTAAATCGGCAACAAAGAATAAGCCCATTGCAGGTAACATCACAAGTAAACAACCCGCAATGATGCCTGGCATCGTTAATGGAATAATGATGCGAATAAAGGTTTGCAGTTTATTAGCACCTAAATCACGCGCAGCTTCTAAACAAGGTTTATCTAACTTTTCAATGCTGGAATAGAGTGGCAACACCATAAAAGGTAATAAGATATAAACCAGCCCCAGCACAACCGCTTCTGGGGTATAGATAATTCTTAGTGGTTTATCAATGAGTCCAACCCACAACAGGAATTCATTAAAATAACCTTTGGTACTTAGGAATATCTTTAATCCATAAATACGAATAAGCGAATTTGTCCAAAAGGGTACAATCAATAGAAACAACATTAATGGCTGTATTTTCTTAGGCATTTTTGCAAGGAAATAAGCAAAGGGATAACCTAATAATAAACAAGCTAATGTTGCCACTACCGCCATATTAATAGAATGTAGCAAGACTTCTGCATACATGGGATCAAATAAGCGATAGTAGTTATCGAGTGTAAAGACCATCTCGATAAGATTGGCATCATCTCGCGTCAAGAAACTGGTCGCAATGATCATGATATTCGGCAAGAAGACGAACACCATCAACCAACCCACCACACCGGTAATGACGATGTTTTGAAATAGTTTACGTGTTTTCTTCATCTGCCAGTACGACCTCCCAGCTTTCAACCCAAGTCACCGCAATTTTTTGGTCTAACGAGTGATCAACATCTGGATCATCTTCATTAAAGAACTCACTAACCATCACCATCTTGCCATTTTCCATTTCAACAACAGAATCTAGCGTCATGCCTTTATAATTACGCTCACGAACATAACCAATTAATCCCGGCAGATTTTCAAGATCGTGAATTTCTTCAACACGAAGATCTTCAGGTCGAAGCAATACTTTGAGTGACTGGTTTTCTGTCACCGGTAATGTAGTATAAATATCACATTCATGTCCTTCTACATCAGCACGAATACGCGCATCATCAATACGATGCAGAACACGGGCATCAAAGATATTAATTTCACCTATAAATTGCGCAACAAATAGATTTGTTGGCTCTTCATAAATTTCACGCGGTGTCCCATCTTGCTCAATACGCCCTTCTCTCATCACCACGATCCGATCTGACATCGTCAGTGCCTCTTCTTGATCATGAGTCACGAAAATAAAGGTTATTCCTAATTTACGTTGTAAGGCTTTTAATTCATTTTGCATCTGTTTACGTAATTTGTAATCCAGTGCAGATAATGATTCATCAAGCAACAACACTTTAGGTTTATTGACAACAGCACGTGCAATAGCGACACGTTGTTGTTGTCCGCCAGACAGGTGTGCAGGTCGACGTTGTGCGAAATTTTCAAGTTGCACCATACGTAACGCTTCTTCTACGCGAACATTAATCTCTTCAGCAGGCGTTTTTTGCATACGAAGACCAAATGCGACGTTTTCAAAAACAGTCATATGAGGGAACAGTGCGTAACTTTGAAAAACCGTATTTACAAAACGTTGTTCCGCGGGAATATCCGTAATATCCTGCCCATCTAGGATAATTTGCCCATCGTCAACGTCTTCTAAACCCGCTATTAAACGCAAAACCGTCGTCTTACCACAGCCCGAAGGACCGAGGATGGTTAAAAACTCGCCATGGTTGATAGTGAGATCGAGGCGGGAAATAATTTGTTTTCCGTCGAAACCTTTACTTAAGGATTTTAATTCGACAACTGGTATCAGAGATGTTTTCTCAGTCATTTAAGGTAATACTCTATCCCGAAGAATAATGCAGATAGAACCGCCACTGGAAAAGACTGTGTGAGCTGCCGGAGCATTATGCTCCACAGAAGCCCAAAACCAGCGACGCCGTATGTATAGTACAAGCGGAAAATGATAAACGTAGTGGCGTGAAATTGAAAGTAAAAAGGCGCATAAACAATGAAAAACTATTCATATTTAAGTTTTTCATCATAAATCTGGCTCTTTACGATTTATGGAAAAAATACAATAAAATCAAAGTACTATTAATTCATATAAATCATAAAAATCAACTAAGTTTATGATTAAATAATTTTCCTATTATAAGTTGTCTTATTGTCTTATTTTTCTATAAAAACTTATTATTACATTTATTAACAACATAATTTTATAGCAATCATTGAGTTCATAAAATTTATTAAATTACCCTTTTTTAGATTATAATCTTATCACAATAAGAAAAACTTTATATATCATGTACATATATATTTAAAATTAAGAACACCTCCTAATATTAAGAGGTGTTAAAGAGAAAATGATTCTATTTAATGATATTTTATTCGCTTTTTTAAATACAGAATCGCATTATTAACATTAGGTAAAGGGCCTATTTTGTCATTTAACTGTGGAAAAGTCCCCGTTCTAATTAATAAATCACGCATTTGTATTGGTGTTAATACACTGTTTGTATGATTTTTATACCAAGACTGGATCACCGCAGCGGCTCCCGCAACTAAAGCACTCGCTGACGATGTTCCACTAAAATTAGCCGTATAAGTATGATTGTCATCACTTCTAAAGAGATCACCATAACCTGCAGTTGCCACATCTTCTCCCCAAGCTTGTACATGAATAGGTGAGCCATGCGTTGAAAAAGGTAAGCGATTTAATGTATAAGGCGAGCCCGCACCAACACGTATCGAATTATTATCATTACGTTGACGATAACTTTCATAAGCAGGTAAATCGAGATCCACCCCCCCATTACCCGCCGCCATAATCACAATGATACCCGCATCTGTTAATGCACGAGTCGCTTCCCAAATATGCATTTCATAATCGGCAGGAACATAAGCTTGATGCTCACAGATTGTCTGCATTTCATATAAAACAATATCACCTGCATGTAATATACGTTTACTGGCAATAATTGCATCAATACGGCCACAGGTTAATTCAGAGATGGCGTAAAACATATCGAGTTTATACGCAAGTCCAGTGATCCCCTTACCATCTTTTTTTCCCATTATTAATCCAGCCACCGCAGTACCGTGATCAGCTTGACTCGTTTTTTCATTAAAAGGTAACAATGATGTAATGTTATCTGTTGATAAATCATGGTGAGAAAGGTTGAAGTCCCATTCAATATCAGCAACTTGAACTCCTTGCCCATAGGCTTCTTGTTTCCATGCTCCTAATACTCCCAACCCTATAATTTTATTAATATTGACTGTTTTTTCTGGCTCATATAAATATTGCTGATATTGAGTAAAATCAGGCGTAATATTGGGAGGTTCAATAGGTTGTATCGGTACCGTTTGCACATACTCAATATCAGGGTGTTGCTTTAATATTGTAATGAGATTATCTAATGAATAAATATTATTATCTGGTAAATTAAGATAATAATATTTATTTAATTCATGACAATTTATTGAAATAGAATTCATATTATTTTTAGGAGGTAATTGATAAGCAGAGGAAATAACAGGAACTAAAGATATATTAGATAAAAAAGAATTATGTTGACCATGATAAAAAGGCAGTGATAAATTTTTATGTTCAACTTCAAGATTATTTATTCTATTTAATTTTATAAGGATCTTTCTTTTAATGTTCATATTCAATGCTCCTTTTATTATTTTTTCGCTTTTATAACGTAAAATATTGAGCACTGACTATTTCTATTTTTAATAGAGATGATGAAAAAAATATATATTATAAAAATAATAATGAGCCTATCTCAGCTTAACAAACTCAATATTATTTTGATGATCTTTATTAGCTAAAATCCATATGTAGACGTAATTTACCACAACAACAACATTTAAATAAATAACCCTGGCATTCACCATCATTCCATAAGCGCTCTGATAAATCAGGAAGTTCAAAACCAATCTCTTTAATATCTTGTTCTAAAGAAGCAAATTGTTCTAATTTATCTTTGATATCGTCCCATTCTACATAATCAATAAAGGCACAAGGTTCATCGCAATGTATTAGCCAATGTTCTTGTTGCCAGCCATGATAACCAGGCGTCCGTTTTGTTAATTCATCGAGTTTGTTTTTATCTATAGGAGGTAAAGTAGAACCACAATACTCCCCATCTTCGTCATAGAGAACTTCTCTGCCTTCAATGCTTGCACTATCTTGAAATTCACCATCAAACTTTTCACTGGCTGAACCATCAGCAATACACCAAGGGCATAGTGCATCAATATCTTCGACTGAATAGAAAGGACTACCATAACAAATATCAGTTTCTTTTCCACAACAATCACATACAACAGTATCATTCATAATAAAAGCCCCTGTTTTTACAGGTTCAGGATGATATTTAAAATAAGGTAATGCTCTTTTTTCAGTTGACATATATTTTCCTATTTTATTTTCCTAATTACTCATCTTCTGTTTAGTAAAATAATCCTAACCGTAGATCCATCATGTGTAAGTGATTCTCTATGCTATAATGTGCGCTTATTTTATCTCCTCCATAAATGAGAGATAACCAACGCCTAAATAGATGAAAGAATTACAGCATGTCAGAAATTACAGAACTCAATAAACTAACAGAAAATCATTATGTTAATAACCATTCAAAAAATTATAATTTGAATCGTTTTTCTGTTGCGCCGATGTTGGATGGAACCGACCGAGTTATATAATCAATCAGTTATCAATTTCTGGTGTGCTATTGGTGTCCTGATTTTTGTAAAAATACACAAAAAAAAGCGGAAATAATAGCTAATCCTATTACCAGCGGGTATACTTTTAACCAAGAGTTATCACTTGGTAACTTATTTAGTGTGTCTTGGAGGTTTCTATGTTTTGCGAAGAAAAAGTAGCTCAAATGGCTGCATACCTACTGCATAAACGCGGTGGGCGCATGGCATACATAAAATTAATGAAACTTCTTTACCTTGCTGATAGAGAGTGCTTAATTAGATTTGGTGACTCTATGTCAGGAGACAGCTACGTTTCTATGAATCATGGGCCTGTTTTATCCAGAACTTATGATTTAGTTAAATCTGGTGGAGATTATGATGATTCTCCATGGGAATTATGGATCTCTGGTGAGGCTAACTATGAAGTTAGCATAAAAAAAGTATTGTCAGGTGTTATGGACGATGATTTTGATGAGCTAAGTAAAGCGGATATAAAAATACTTGATGAGACTTTTTCCAAGTATGGACACCTGAAAAGGTTTCGAATTTGCGATTTAACTCATGAAATATGTCCAGAGTGGAATGATCCTCATGGTTCATCTATCCCCATTAACCCAAGAGACATATTTCTAGCTGGCGGTAAGACTGAACAAGAAGCGGATGCGTGCTTGCGAAGTTTTAATGAAACTAAACAGCTCAAGGCATTTAGTTCTGAATTAGCATGATTGATTATCAACCATATAAAAGAGGTACGGTGTTAGCACCAACAGGCCCATGTGAGCATTTACACGTTGTTTGCAATGATCCTGTTTATTACCCCATTAATGGTTGTGATTGTGTTTTGGTTGTAAATATATCAAGTTGTAAAGAGGGTGTCCCATTCGATGCAACCTGCTTATTAAAACCAGGAGATCATGATTTTATTCGACATGATAGTTACGTGGTTTATAGAGAAGCTATCATTTGGCGAGTTCCAAATGTTATTTCAAGAGTTCAGACAGGCGAAATTATTCCGAGAAGCGATGTTAGCTTTGATGTATTTAAAAGGATAAACGCAGGTTTTGGTATTTCAGAACAAGTAATCCCAAAAAACTTTAAATTTTGGCGTACTTTTTGTTCTAATTATTAGAGAGTGCATTAAGCACTCTTTTTTTATTTATGTCTTCGTATGTAATAATTCTTTTTTAGACTTATCTCTTTTATATTTATATTAAGCGGACGAGTTAGTTAGCGAAAACAGTCCGCTCAACAATATCACAATTAGTCCTCTTCTTTTTGTCTGCGTTCCTCTTCCGCTTTCTGCGCTTCTTCCATCTCACGCATTCTCACGTTATAGATGGATTGCTCTGGCATCTGTACACGAACGGAAATAAAGCGACCGGCTGGAATATCAATCGGATCGCTATCATTGAAGCCGTCAATATCATTACGGGCGAACTTAGGTGCATTAGGATGAGTGCGATGATAGGTTTTAACGAGAATAGAACCGTCCTCATTTACTTCAGAGTTAACCCAAATAAGTGGCTGTTTATTAACATCGAGTGGAATTTCAATACCGCCATCAACGCCACCCCATCCGGCATCTGAGTTAAAACCTAATACGCCTTCGATGAGATATTCACCCTGCGCTACTCGAGTAACCGTAGCACCTTCGGATTCGTCGTTAGTGGTAAATGTACCATCAGGGTAGATATTGATAATTGGGGATGCTTTTTTGATAAAACCTTGAGGGTCTGTTGTAGTGTTTAAACTATTCCATAAATCCCTAACAATTAAAGCCCCTGCTGTAGTCCCTGATGTTATTGTAACTTTATTTGTGTTATGAGAAATACCTATATTAAATAAAGTGTCCGCTGTTTTAGCTAAAAAATTCGTAGCATATCTCGTAGAGAATTTACTATCTGTTTCATTAGGACGCCAAATTTGACAAATCGACTCTCTAATGAATTTTTCAACCTCAGCCTCTGTGGTTTGTTTCATTAACTGTGATGAACCACCACCACCGAATCCATAATCACCACTCCTCATCACTGGCTTACCATTTATTAAACATGATGATTCAGTTAAAACAATAGAACCGCCATAGCTGATATCCAGCGCATTAACATAGGTTCCACCGCCACTAGACCAACCTGCTATCTTAAACTTATCATTATCCCCTTCTGTACTCATTCCTGCTCGCCAACGGATAACCCCACTATCCGATAAAAATGCTAGCCATGCCGCCTGGTCTTTATTTCGCTTCAGCACAGCCTTATCAGCACCAGCGTTAGCTAGTGATAAATTAGCTGATGTTGTTAAATTGCCGGTAATCACACCGCCTATTTTATCCAACTTTCCACTAATATCCCCTTGCATCTTCTTAATGCTATCGAGCGTGACAACCTCTCCGTTCGGCATCTCAATTTTTGTCTGCCCCGTTTGAGTCATCCATGTATTCATTGCATCAAGAAAATACTCAACGTAACTATTAATAGCGACCATGGTTCTTGCTGCATCACTATTATTATCTGGCTCAGTAATATGAATTGAGAATGTGGTGTTAGTTGCTGTGGCTAATGCCGGTTGTGCTAATACTAATTCAGTGTCGGAATTAACAGATTTAATCATATACGGAATATTTGTTGTTCCCGATTTAATTAAAATCGTCATTCCGATATTAATAGCTGGATTATTATTTTTAAATTTAGTGCCAGTGCCTTTGACAATAGCAGACCCTGACACTGTATTAACAGTGCCTGTTGTGTATATCATTTTATTTATTCCATAGTTTAATTAATTAGAAATTCTTCGCTTGAATCAGGAAATGCAAAAACTCGTCCTCTTAAAATAAACTCCGTCCACTCCCCGCTATGCCCACCTCCAGCATAAGGTATTTTTATACCAACACTACTTATTCCCTTTCCAGCTGGTATTTTTACAACAAACTCATTACAAACATATTCATCTTTTCTATCATTCGATGGATTTCCCGACCAAACAGAAACTGTTTTTACATTAAAAACCCCATCAACATAAATCTCAGCAACACCTCTACCCTCTCCCATAAATGGTGCCATATATCCCATTAATGCTCTATTCGGCGTTTTTGTTCCAAACCAATCAGGAATATAATCTTCTTGATGTAATGAGCCGTTAATCCACAAGTAGCATGGAGTATCTCGCTGTTTAAATTTAAACAACTCCCTTATTCCATCACCTTTCCATCTATCATTTATATAAATCTCGTCAGAAATTGAAACAATATTTCCTATTAACTTTCCGACCTTAACCGTCCCATTGAAATTACCATCGGCACCGTCAATCATCCCTCTGAATATCGCACTATTAAATTCAGTATTACCAGTATTAGCATCAATAATAAATCCTGTTTTACCCGCCTCGTAATTATTGGATTTAATGGCTTCAGATAACACCATTTCACGAACATTCGCTTTATCTAAAAACGCTTCTTTAATAAAGAATTGTCCATTTTTGGCATACATGAATAATTCCATCTTGCCATTTGCGGGGTTGTACCAAGCAAAATTATTGGCGTTGTAGCCAATGAATGATTCAAGCTTGCCGTTCTTAACCTGAGCACTAATCACTTGCCCTGCTGCGTTATAACTAACGCCATCATGTTTGATAGTAATATTGATTGAGTGAGTGACAACACCGTCACCAGCCTGATTGAAGGTAGCTTGCATTTTCTCCTGTATCATTCCCTCCTGTTCATCAAACTTAGCTTGAACTTGTGTTTTGTTTTCAGCAAATGCCTTGTTTGTGTTAGAGATGGCTTGAGAATTTGAAGCAATATCGGCCTCAGCCTTATCAACCTTAGTACGTATTTCAGTAAAGCGCTGACCGATAGCCTCATCAAGCTTGGTAATTGACGTTTGTGTCTCTTTAATTGCAGACGTGTTATCACCAACAGCGGAGTAAATTTCTTTAACTTCCTGTGCCCAGGCTTCGTTATCCGTTGCACGAACTTGCCATAGCTCGCGAATACCAGCCTGTGATTGACCGTGTTTCACCAACAAACTGCGTGATAGTTGAGAGTCAGCGTTACTAAGAATAAGTGCCGTCTCAGCATTCCAATCCAAGCGTTCACTAAGTTGCTGACCGGCTTCTGATGACATGAAGTGTCCATCAAGCTCTGGCAATATTGTACCTACATCAAACTCCGATTCCCCACAAATAAACTCAGTCCACTCAGATTGATTGCCGGTTTTATCCACCAACCTTGCTCTAAAATAAAACGCTACACCAGCTGATAAACCTGCCATTTCATAGGTTTTAGATGGATAAGGTACGTCGGATAACAGCATCAGACCTTCACCATCATTCGTCTTGCTGTACTGGATTTCAGTTTTTAACGTATCACTGGTGTTTTCACCAAATCCCCAGTCTAGCTTAATGCCAAAGACTAATGGCGACGTTCTGAAGTTAATCGGTTTTGGTGGGTTACCTATTTTGCCTGTTAACGTTTTTTCGTCAGAATATCCCCATCCGCTTGAGATCTCAGAAGCATTAATGGCTCGAACACGAACTAAATATCGACCTGAATAAACATTAGGAACCTCAATAGAGTTAATGGAGCTTCGAGGCATATTGACCCAATTGCCTTCGTTTCTACGCCATTGCGCTTCATAAGAGATTGCATTTTCAACTTGTGGCCACTGTGCTCGCATCGTTTCAATGCTAACGCCTTGGCTTACAATGGAGTAAGAGTCGATGACAATATTTTTCGGGGCTTGCTGGTTATTAGGAGGAATAACGCTAATGGGCCTTTCATCAATCAATGCGCCAGAATCAACATGTTCATATTTATTGGGATCATGCTGAATGGCGGTAATAGTAAATTGATTAGATTCATTTTCTGTAACACTGACAACCCGATATTGTTGCGCATACAGCTCTTCTGACTCTACAACCCACACACATTCTGTCTCTGGTGTCTCACTGTACTCCGTTGTAACCGTGATCACCTTCCCTGATACTGTTTGTATCGTTCTTGCTTGCGATTGCCCTGAAGGAAGATTGAGAATTAAGCGGTCACCACTCACAGCACTTGAAACACGGTCTAACGTGATATTTCTGCCATCGATGGCACTCACTCGACCACCAGTGACTTTTCCTGACAACAGTTCATCAGCAACAGCGATAATGTAACCGGGTTGCGGAATGTTCCCATCTAACCCAACAGAGAATGTCACCATTCTGTCTTTATTGTTTGTCAGTATTCCCCAGCGCCCTTTTCTGTTGGCTTCACTTTGTCGGGTGCAACCAATTGCCGTAACCTCCAATTGATTAAAGCCAAACCGAGAAACTAAATCAGGTTCAAACACCGCCTCCATTGCATCAGCATATCCATTTTGCGGATCTGAATACGAAACCAATGCTGTGGAATACTTTTCTTTACTGCTACTACTTGAATAAATAAATTTGCCATCAATCACATTAGCTCGGGTATAGCTATAATCAATATCACGAGGCATATCCGCTAATGTCACAATCTGACCGCCACCCCAATAGGTCATTCCTCGAAAGATAGCCGCAAAGTCACGTAACACGTTATACGCTTCATTTCTATCTTGCACATAAACATCACAGACATAACGAGGTTCGGTGCCATCACCACCTTTCCCATCGGGTACCAATTGATCGCAATACTGCGCTATACGGTATAACTCCCATTTATCAATCTGTTGTTGATTTACTCGTTGTCCAAGACCAAATCTGTCGGAGATAACAATATCGTAGAAAACCCATGCGGGATTATTGGTCCATGCCCATTTAAAGGAACCATCCCACACACCCGCATAGGTGCGATCAATAGGATTGTAATTTGAGGGTACTCGGATTATGCGCCCTTTCGGTTTGCACGTTATTTGCGGAATAGAGCCGTTGAATTGTTTAGAGTCGAATTCAATATAAAGTAACGCTGTATGAGGATAGGTAAATTTAGCATCAATGACTTCAGTGTAACTTTGCAAAACAACCGTATCACCGATTTTACTGCTATTAGCATCATTAGAGACTTTTCTAACACGTAGTGACCATGATGTTTTCGACTCAGGTAAATCAATTCGATGCGCGCGCTCATAACCCGAAGTCGTTTTTCCTTTCACGGCACTATCAATAACGGTTTTCCAGCTACCACCATCAGTTTGTAAATCAATGGCGTATTTAACTTCATTACCCACCAAATCCCCATTATCTTCTTGCTTGAATAATGAAGGCCACTTTAGACGAATCCGAATAGCCGATAATTGTGAATTAGTAAATGTATGAACCCACGGTGTTTTACTCGAAATCGTTGAGCCAACATTGATTTCATTTTCAGCGCTAGGTAATCCTTGAATGTAAGTCTGTGCTTGTGTTCCTGATCTAAAATCCCACGTTACACCACTAAAATTTGCATTTCCTTCAGTGTCTTCTAACGGTGTGCCATCAAGAAAGATATTTTGTGCCGTTAACTCTCCGGCAAATTCTCCCTCCCCCAAGGCAATGAGTAACTTTGCTTTAGCAATAGATTGTAAATCATCAGGTTGCTCAACAGGCACGCGAGGACTACCACCGCCCCCTTTTTGACCGTGAATTGTTTTTCTCATTAGATTATTCCAAATAGATTTATTGCTGATCTTCTACATAAATACCTGCAGAAATGATGGCACCACCAATAGTTCTTTCGCCATAAAGCACTGGTACTGGGTAACCTTGAGAAACGGTATTAGTAGGAGAGCCGAACGCATACGAAGGTTTGTTTTCACCCTGATCTTGCATTGCAAGACCTTTCGGTTGAGGTGAAAGCATTTGAATAACACCGCCGATAGCGACTGATGCGCCAACAGCAAATAAAAGGTTACTGGCCCATAATGCGGAACCCCAAGGTAGCCATATAGCGGCAGCAACAAGGACGGCACCAAAAATAGTCTGAAAAACACCCCCTCTTTTGCTCCCCACCACAATGGGAACGATACGAATAATTTCTTCTGATATTGGGAAATTAAGATCATCAACACCGATATTCTTTTTCCCTTTAAATACAGCGTATGTTAATCCTCGTGATTTACTGGTATTTAAATACTGTTCAAATCCATTTAAGGTACAACAAAGTGCTCTGATTGCTTCTGATGTTGTCGTAATTATGCGCTGATGAGTTTTACCAAATGTTTTGCCTAATATTCCGCTTAACTCTATTGTTACCATTTTTTCTTCTTGCATAAAAACTCCATAAAAAAACCCGCACTTGGCGGGTTATATTTAAGATGTAAAAATTATTTACGCTTTATTAAAAAAATAAACTTTGATATTAAAAAAGAAGGAAGCACTATAAAAATAAAACTAATACTTCTTAGAAGTTTTTTTTCTTGTATTAATTTTGCTAATTTTGGACTCTCTTTATAGTACCAACTAACAAATTTAGATCCCACTTTACTTTTGAGAAGTATTTTATCTCTTAATTTCCTTAATTCACTAACAAAAACATTATATTCATTTCCCATCGTTGCTGTTACAACAAAGCATGAATTACTTTCTTTTATATTCTTTGGGTTTGGTATTTTGTAGTTTGGCTCTGTTTTTTTTATTTCATTACCGTAAACTTCAATTAAATCTCTAAGTTTTTTTTCATGCTCACTAGTTATATATGCAACTTTCGATTTTCCATTCTCAACATACGGCATCCCTTCTATATTTTCTGTACATATTGAGATAATCTCAATAAGTATTGATGTATTTTCCTTATAGTAAGAATGTGCAGTTTCTAATGCTAATATAGCGTCTAAGCTTTGTTGTATAAAATTATCCCATATCCCATCTAAATGAATATATTTTTGTGCGTATTTTTTACACTCTTTATAATATAAAGATACAATAAGATTAATAGAGTTGGCACTTTGTTTCTTTATGAAATCAGGATCTCTAGAAAACTTAATTGCATTGTTGAAACAATTTTCCATTTCAGAAAATTTTGCTAAATCAACTGATGATAAATACCCAACAGATTCTGCCTTGCCAAACCATGCCGTTTCATTGGAAGGTGATATTTCCAATACTTTATTATAATAATCCAAAGCTTCATTATAATTAAATGATTTCAATGCATTATCTGCCATATTCAATAAATTATTTACACTCACCATCACACCTCAGTAAAAATAAGCATTTAACAATGCTACTCATGTATGTGAATAATTAAAAGCGTATTTATAATTTACTTATTTAATTAGTGATTTATAGCGTAAAACAACAATTGTTCTATCTCGCCAATAACCACCATAAGGAACTCGTTGACTTAATCGCCCATAAAGGTGATGCAATAACATGCCATCATCCAGAATAATACCGGCATGATTTGCAACATTGGATTGAACCTGCATAACAACCATATCGCCTGCTTGTGGTTCACCTTCTACTTTCACAAACCCCGCTTCTTGCCAATTATCCATATAGCGATCCTCACCTTGCTCCCACCACGGATAATCAACACGATAATCAGGTAATACAATATTATGTGTCTGCTTAAAATAACTCATGATTAGGCCCCAACAATCCGTAAAACCAAGCACAAATGGACGACCAATAAGAGGAAGCTCGCCTCGAGGAAGAATTTCACGAAAATCCCCCTCGGGGTAACTGACAATATACCAAGGGATACCCAGTGCATCACATTGAGCCTGATCTAACTCAGAAGGTTGAGTCGTGGCATCTGGATGACTATGAACAATACCAATAACGATGCCTTGGTCTTCACATAATGCATATTCTTGAGGAGAAATAACGAAGTGCTCTTGAGGTGTTGTAGCTACATTTACGCAAGGTAAATACGTCTTTACTCTGGATTTTTGTACGATAACGCCACATGCTTCTTTGGGATATTCCTTTTTTGCATGAGAAAATATCGCCTCTCGTATTTTCTTTTGCATCATTATTATTTCCGTAACAATGAAGTTCCGACAAAACCACCAAAAGGAAGAGGATTATTTTTACCAAATCGTGGTACACACCCCGTTTTCAATAAACCACTGCACTTATCTAGTGATGGATCATCAACAGGATTACCTTGTTTATCAAAATAACCATTTTGCCCTGCATAATCACACCCATCTCCCGATTTATATTGCCCTCGTAAACACCACGTACACATTGAATGTAGTTGCCGAGTGGGTATCATCACACCTTGTAAATCCATTGGGCTTGCCAGTGTAAATTCAACAAATTCATTTGTTTCTGCGCTTTTACTATCAATATAAAAGACAGATACTCGCTCTTGGGTGGGATCTGCAGAAGCATTCCCATCACTAAAATTTTCCGCATCGAGATAATGAGAAAGTGTATCGTGAATAATCACTTTCGCTTTCAACATATCATCATAATGCAGACATAATGCGGTTATTGAGCTATCTAAATTAGCCACTGATAATTTAGGATTAGCACTAGATCCCGTTGTAGAGGACTCTAACCCTTCTATTTGAACTGGCCATGCCCCATATTCATTCCCTTGCCACCAAATGGACTTAGCCTCTATTTCTCCTTTAGCCTTTTGCATCTCCTCTTCCGTGATGGGAATATTGTATGCATGGAATCTCAGAATATTAGGAACACCAAATTCTGTACCATCAACTTCAAAAAGCCGGACAGTATTGCCCGGCTCTAATTTTTGATAATCGGCTGTGATCATGATTTAAATGCCTGAATAAAAACCAAAGAAAGGGTGTAATTTCCTGCACCGTTCGGAATGAGTTTGTGTTCATCACAACGATACAATCCAAGTGGCTCAAGAGGCGGTTTCCAGAAAAATGACTTTATTCCTGCGTGTTTATCAATAAAGTGACGAATAGCTGAAATGTAATCTTCATCACCCACAAACTCCATTGACCATTTCTGACTGCGTGAATTTAAACCATTACCAGAAACTTGTTCATAACCATCCCCAAACTTGACTTTCCTTATGTTGTAAGAGACATCTTCAGTCGGATTTACACGCGGACACCAAGTGAATGTTTCCATTTTTAACGGCCTCCTCGAGTTGCATTCCAAATTAAACCACCCGGCCTAATATCTTTGGACATTAACTCTCGGTAACGGCTATCAACAAATCGGCCAATCTCCGCACCAAACTGCTCGAACCCATTCGTCGATTGAGTTTCTGAATTACCATTACCGTCAATGGTAATGTAAACCTGTGGTGCTGAAGTAGTGCCCTGATTATTACCACCAACAACTCTAACCCCTAAGTTGCCATCTGCAGTTCGAGTTAATGGCATTATAGCCTCACTCCCTGCTTCGCCCATGAGTCCGAGATTAGGCGCGCCCCCCTTAGCGAAGGCAAAATAAGTAGGTGAGCTAACGATCTGATTACTATAAGAACCTAGACTTTCTGAACTATGTACCCCACCTTTAGCATGAGCAACACCACCTAAAAATCCACCAACAGCGCCCATCCAACCACCAGCACCGGCCATTGTATTCAGGCTATTCACTATTGCCGCATTAATGAGTACATTCTGAATAGATTTCAACACGCTAACAGACCAATCTTTCCAGCTGGCTTTATTGCCATTTAATTTATCGCTGATCGTGTCAACCATTCCTCCCATTGCATTTTGAACAACAGAGGCTGTTTGAGTAGCGTAGTTACCGCTTTCTTGAACCCAATCTTTCATTCCACGCGTTATACCTGCGGTCCAGTCAGATTCAGCGAGCGCTATATTTCGATACTTAAGATCTAATGCATCTAATGCTTTAGATCTGGCTTCAATATCTTCTGTTTTCTTTGCAGATTCATTGTAGATACGGTCTATTTGCTGGCTTTCTTCAAAGTAGCTTTTTTCTCGCGAATTCATGCTATTGGTTTGAGTCGCTAACGTAGCTTCATCGTTAAATTTGACCGTGGCTTCTTGCAGTTTTTTACGAGCCTCTTCCATATCACGATGCTTTTTCACGGCATCATCTGCTTTTTGTGTCCATTCTGCGAGAGCGACAGATGAGCGTTCAATCGCTTCTCTTTGCTTATCCGTCCATTTAGCCCCATTTTCATGTGATGCCGCATAAAGAGAAGCGGCTTTTTCACCTTGTGAAGCTCTAACCTTCTGAACCTCTGTTGCCACACTTAAATCTGCTATCTTCCGCTCATATTGCTCTGCGGTTCTTTCAGCTTCTTTCTGCGCCTTTTCATAGGCGCTTTGTGTTGCTTTTCCTGTTTGAAGAGATTCATTTAGCTTTTCTCGATTTTGAAAAGCAGTCACTAGGTTATTAATATATTTCTGACGATTTTCGGCATGCTCAGGCGTATTGGTTAACCCCACATCATCGGCAGAAAATTCGGCCTGTTTAATAACTCTAGCTTCACCCGTTAATGAAGAGAGAATTTTCTCTCGTTCAGAGTTATTTATTAGCGTTTGCTGTTTATCATCTAGTGGTGCATTAGGAATACGCATAGGAATATTGACGAGTGCCTGCCGAGTAGCGAGCATATTGTTACCAATATTCATGATCTGATTGAACTTCGTTTGCTCAGCATTCATAAACAACAAGGCTTGATGGGCTTTATTTTGCTCTGAAGCCTGTTGTCGAATTAAAAATACTCGTTGTTCTTCAATGTTTTTTAATGCTGACTGAATTCCTGTCGATTTCTCCTGCATTTGCAGGAGTTTTTCTTGCTCCGCGAGCAAGCTAGCTTCGGCATCCTCTAATTGCTTAACGACTTCTGACTCACTGGATAGATGATTTATCATGAAATCACCCATTTTCGGACCAGGAGAGGCTAAAATTTGTTTATATCCTCTAATGTTCTTTTCTAAGTCACTTACTTTTTGTTTCTGTTCTTCAATCAGTCTATTTTGTTCTATTAAAGAGCTATTCGTTTTCCCTTGATTATCCAAAACATCAGAAAGAGACATTTTTTTCAAGCTTGCCTGAACTTGATTTATTGTTTCCGCATACTCCATAGCAGAACGTCTCGCTTCCTCTTGATTTTGATACATGATGTACCATGTAGAAGCCCCTGCAAGAAGGAGTCCAGGGATCCCTCCTAACAAACGCACAGTTCCACCAAGAAGGCGACTTCCAACAGAAGCTACTCTATTTAAATTTGATTGTGCCGTCCGTCTAGCTGAAATATTTCTATTTAATGTTGCCTGCGCGGAAGCTAATCGGCGCTCAGCTAATGCTTGTTGCTCAACACTTTGTGCTGCTAACCTTGCTTGTTGAGCACGATAGACTGCTGCCCTTGCTCTAGCCGTTGATATTTTTATACCTTGCAATTGAGCTTGAGCATGTGCTATTTCACTTTTTGTTGCACGCGCAACCCCAATGGTTGCATTCGCTACACTTGTTGTTAACCCACCAAAATAACGCGCCAACCCCAAACCAATTAACACACCAGAAACAGAGGCTATACCATCAATATTGTTAGCGATCCCCTCCATTGCGGTTGATAGTGTGCGAGTAGCACCTGATGTTTCATTAACATTGCCGATCCATGCCATGAACGCATTTTCAATCTTCTGCGCAGACCCACTTACCGTAGCTGGTAATTGCTCAAATTCGGCTCGTAACTGTTGCGTATTTGTCAGGATAGGAACAATTTTATCCATCGTGAGTAGTCCACTTTGCGACATTTCACGCAGGCCACCAATCGTCGTTCCCATACCATCAGCCAGCATTTTTGCTAATCGCCCACCATTTTCCATAACGGCATTAAATTCTTCACCGCGAAGAACACCCGAGCCTAATGCTTGACTTAGCTGTGTAATAACAGAGCTGGTTTCTTCAGCACTGGCACCAGAGAGCTTTAATGAAGTTGCAATGGTTTCAGTGACTTTCGCAACATCACTTGAGGCATAACCCGCATCACGCATAGATTGTGCAACACGGCTGTATAGATTCGTATTCGCAGCAATCGATGTGCCCGTTCTTTGGCTCAGCGTCATTAACTCTTGCTGTGCTTGCTTAAAATCTTCCATCGACGTAGACGCTAATTTTAATCGACCGCTGAGTTGACTCCATACGTCTGCATAATTGATAAGTTGCTGTGTTGCAAAAGCCCCTGCAAATGCACCCGCAACGCCTGATACAGTATTTTTAATGGATGACAACTCACCATTTAGATCATGGATAGCACGTTGCATTTCACGAGATGCGCCACTGGCGCGTCGTCCGCCTTGCTCAATGATCCGATAATAGTTTTCTCCCATACGCGAAGCCCGCGCTATTTCAGATTGAAACGAGGAAGAATTAGCAGAAATTTTAATAATCAGTTCACGCAGTTTTGCCATTTTATCCTCGCAAAAATAATTAATTTTCTGAAATAGACTGAAAGAAATTCTCTAACCCATTAGAACTATCATCATTTTCTTGTGTTGCTTTGGGATCCCACCGTAAAAGCACATCAGAAAGCGTGCATTTACCGCCTTGAGAGTGATAAATGGAAGAAACGATATGTGCTGTTTGAATATCACTACGAATATCACCGATGGGATTAATGCGATCAAAAGCCATCCACATCCGAAGTTCACTCAAGCTCATTTGGCGAGTGAGTTCGTCAAGAGTGCGCCCCATGCGGAGCGCCAATGTCATTAAAAAGAAAGTATCAGGCTGGGCTACTTTTTTTCTGCATCATCAACCGAAATAGTTAAATCGAGCGCTTGTTTTAATAAACGAGAATGCACAGGGCCATAAATAGCCATCACATCGTTGATGTCTGATTCATCAAAAACGACATCCCCGTTTTCATCACGCAACACATCAATAAACATCACAACATCGGCACGTAAATTACGTTGTGCAATTTCAATGTCAGATAACGAATGTTCATCTTCAGCATTATCATGATGAATAATTTCACGCCACTTCATCCATGCAGGTGATGACGGTTCACGAAGCATGACAACCGCATTTTCCCATTCAGCAACATTCACTTTCTTTGTGCGAAAGGCATTCTTTTCACTTAAAGCCAGTGATTTTAATGACGGTTTTTTCATGATTATTCGCTACCTTCATTTAAATTAACAGTCCCGTTTTTAATCGGCTTAGATTTACCTTTTAAACGTAGGGTAAATGAAGCAGAAACCACACCCGAAGTAGAAACACTCCAACTGTTTTGACGCACTTCAGCTAAAAAGGCATAGCCAATCCCCGAAGGGAACTCCACTTTAAAGGCATGAACTTCATCATTTTCATACGCGGTACGTAATGTTTCTTGGCCTTCATCATCGGTGAAATTACCATTAATGGTGAGCTCTGCAGGTGCAGATAATCCATTGGTAACTTCTTGCTCCTCAGAGCAGAGCGTGGTGACATCAATATCTGATTTCTGCCCACCGGTATAACTGATCTCTTTTGTTGAACAAGAAATCCCTAAAAATACCGCATCAGCAGGGTTAACTTCCGTTGCAGGTAATTTCGAGACACTGATTTTAGTGCCTTGTGTTTTTTCATATTTACTAGACATGATCATTTCCTATTGGCATAAAAAAACCACCCGAAGGTGGCTTTAGTGTGAATAATAAGGCGATGCTATTGCCAAACTTGGCATTCAAATGTTGCTCTAAACAATCCTGTATCAGGCTCGTAGCCTTGTTTTTCTGAAATTTCAACAGGGCTTAATTTTGTTAAGGCGTTAGCAAATAACAAGCGAAGCGTTCTTGCCTCATCAATCGTATCGGCATAAACATCAACCTGAATATTTGTCATCGTTTCGGCTTGCCCCTTCAGTACATCGCCTTTGACATCGTACAAAGAGAAGGCACACCAAGGCGCTGTTATTGCAGGGCTTGATTGTGGAGCAACATACGGAAAAACTTTATCAGGTAATACGGGTGATAAAATTGCGTAGATATCCGCCTCTGTCATTTTCCTAGCGCCTCATCAATCGCTCTATTTAATTCGCTAATGGCTAAATTGGCTGCCTTATCCGATTCACGATCAAAAGTGGGACGTATAAAAGGCCTTGGCGCCATTTTAGAAGTACCCTCTTCAAGAAAGCGCCAATAAAAGGCATTGTTAGGATGATCACTTTTCATGGATGTATCACTGTTTGTGCCTGATGCGTTACTCCCTCGAACATAAACGCCCGAAGAAACCTCACCTTTATTGCGCATTCTGTGATTACGGGTCACTATATTTCGTGCTAATTTTCCCGTCTTTCGTGGTGCGGACGTTCTGATTTCATCACGTAATAACGTTGCGGCCGCATTGGTTGCTTTTCGCATCGCTTGATGACTTTCAGCTCGGCTTAAAACATCTAACTCTCTTGATAAGTCGAGTAGATCGGAGAAATCCAAATTCATGATTGTTTAACTCCTTGTTTGCATAGCAATTCTAATCGAGTCAATTTCTCATCAGGGATGACTGACTGAATGTCATAAATTTGCTCACGCCAAACCATTCTGCAGGTACTGTTAATATCCGGTCGATAACGCATCCACACTCTAACGGTAACCTCTGACATTTCAGCATTAGCGGATATCAGTTCACGACCAGAAAGATGTTTTACTTCGCACCGCACTGAAGCGATATCAATCCACTCTTTTTTAAATTGCCCTGAAGGTAATTTAATGGGTGCGTTACGCTGAAATTTAACCTTGTGCCTTAGGCGACCAGCTTGCATACAACCTCCTACACACCGTAAATTCGATAAGGCTGCAATAACGCTTCCACTGCAAATGGTTGAGTTGAAAACGAGCTTACCGTAATCACACCTTCTCGATTGTCATACCACTGCCCAATCAGTAGTAACATGGCTGCTGAAACATCATCTGTCAGTAATAGATGATCGGCATCTTCTTGGTATCCTTCCGATACTTCCTTTTCATAAAGCGTCCTGCGAGTGTAGTTCTCGACAAACTTCACTGCAGATTTGGTGTAAAGAGCGAGCAATTTATCATCATCCGTAAAATCAGGATCAATATTGCAATGTTGTTTTACTAATTCCAGAGAAAGCATTATTTCTCCTTTTTAGCCTTGGTGTTTTTTTTAGGCTCAGGCTCAGGCTCAAGCTCAGGCTCAGGCTCAGGCTCAGGCTCAGGCTCAGGCTCAGGCTCAGGCTCAGGCTCAATAGCAGGATGTACAACTTCCTTTTCTTTTGCATACCCTTTTTGAATTAACTCACGACCATGTTGTTCTAAGGTTTCAATCTCTTTCCCCTCAGTAACAACGACACCACCAAAATAAATGGCTCGTAATATAATTAGCTTCATGTTGCCCCCAAAGAAAAAGCGGTCATGAAGACCGCTCTATCGATTATTCCCCTGATGTAGGCACGGTGAAATCACCGTAAACAAAGGCTTCCGGACGTTTTACTGCTAACGCCAAACGCTCCTCGCAACGAATTGAGATCATGTTTTTCTCAAAATCGTCAGTGTTTTCCGTAGAAATCACCACATTGGTTTCTTCACGATCGAATAACTGCGCACCCGCGTTAAATGCCCCTGTTAAGAACTTGCCTTTAAAGGCCGTTGATTCAGTAGCAACAACAGGTAGACCCCATAAAGTTGGGCCAATTAATGCAGATGGGTTGGCAAGAATGTAACGCCCTAATGAGTCTTTGGTTAATTCAATTTTCGCCCAATCGATAAAATGCAAAACATGCCCTGTGGCAGGCAGTCGAGCTAATTGCGCTTGTAGCATCGCAAGGCGTAAATCATCAATGCCACTTTGCTTTTCGACGCTAAATTCAGGTTTATATTTAGAGGCTTGAGGAATGATGCCATGTAAATGAGCACCAGAGCCGTCACCAAACAAGATTTCTTGCTCTTCAACAAACTTCAAACCATAACGCATTTCAGCATCGACTAAAGACTGCAGTTGTGCAAAGTCATCTAAGATTTGCTTAGAGGCCTTGAACATATGAGCAATGGTGGTTACTGGTGTGATTTTGGTTGCAAATTCAATGTCACTGTAAGGCTTAGTGGTATTTTCTGGTACCACAGAAGCTTTATTCGTAAAGCCCGTTTGCTGAACCCAAAAAATAGCCGGTGACGTTGTTTTGCCCGGCGCAATCAGATCACGGATAAATAAACGCTGTTTTGGCGCAACATCAATACCGGGTAAACGTTGAGGCTCAACAACACCTTCAGCCACACTGGTTGAAGTTAATGCGGCTTGCACTGGAATAGAAATGCGCTTACTTGATTGAATACTAGAGTTAATTTCTTTCAGTACATCTGCAGAAATGACTTGCTGGCCAATTGTTTTGGCTGCCTGAACCGCATTATTCAATGGCATTTGTGCTACATGTTGCTCTAATTCACCTAATGAAGCTTTGAGTGTTTTTTCAGATTCACGCAATGCATTCAGTTCGGTTGCCATCTTATCTACTGCGGCTTTAGTTTCAGTGCTTAAACTACCGACTTTTTGCGCTTCTTTTAAGGCTTCTTCGGCTTTAGCATTAAATTTGCCGTTGGCTTCTTCAATTTTTGCCGATAGACTTTTTAATAATTCATTTGTATCAGACATAATGTCTCCAATTAGTTAGCTGTGGCAAAGGCATTTACCGCCTTTTCCAATTCAGAAAGAGTGTCAGGATTAATTTCAGAGGTAGCGCTTGGCGTACCGTGAGGATTGGAAGTAGCGCTCGGCATACTTCGTGTTAAAGCACTAATAAGTTTTCTACGCTCAGAGCGAGAGGTGTTCGCCTTAGCAAGTAACGCATCTAATTTACGAATGGCGGCTTGTGGGCTTTCATCACCATCATCAACGATATCTGCAGTAAGCAAATTATCAGCAAAACCTTTCTCAATCGCTTCGCTCGCACAAATATAGGTTTCGTCGTCCATCATCTGACTTACGACTTCATTAGATTGCCCACTACGTGCAACATAGATATCTGCCATAGACGTATCAAAAGGAGCGAGATCATTAGCTAATTTTGCAAAGTCATGCCGATTACCCACACCGACAGCCCAACAGTTGTGGATCATCAAAAAGGCACCTCGGCCCATTTGAACTTCATCGCCAGCCATTGCAATAATGGACGCAGCTGAAGCCGCAATACCCAAAATATTAACGATCACCTTTCCACTGTGAGAGCGAAGTAGGTTATAAATGGCTAACCCTTCAAACATATCGCCACCGGGGCTATTGATGTTGACAACCACATCATTATTTCCAATGGCGCGAAGTGCGGCAGAAATACGTTTTGCAGTAACACCCTCCCCCCAATAATCCTCACCAATGACATCTAATATTGAGATGGTGTTATCTGTACTTGATGCACGAATACTGCTATTCCATTTATCCAGTGCTCTAGGTTTAAGCTCGTAGCTAATCGATGCGCAGGGGCGATCCTCCAGCGCAACTGGCAAATGACTTTTTTTCATAAATTTACTCCTCAGAGTGAGGTTGATTGTTTTGAGAATGTGGGGCTACGGGATTGCCGTCAGGAAACAACCAGTTGGTGATCTGCGCTTTAAGTTTTTCAGCTTCATTACTAGAGGCTTCTTGCCCGAGCTGATCAAGGGGGGTTAAATTAAGTTGAACGGTGTAAATATCCCCCCCCTCAATTGGCGGTAAATTCTCTAGCCGTCTCACATCATTTCGACTCATCCAACCATTTTGTAATGCCGTTGTGTAGTAAGCAGAACGCCCTGCACTGTCAGCCCGTAATAAACCTTCAACAGAGAATTCAGCATAATAATCGTCGTCGCCATTCAATAAGCATCGGCTAATTTCTTGTTCTATATTGACTAAAAGAGGTCTTAGCGTATTAGTAAGAAACTGCATATTCATACCTTCGACGCTCGACGCCCAACTACTTTGTTTATCCATATGACCCACCATAAAGGGTGGAACACGAAACCATCGACAAATCTCTTCAATACTGAACGTTCTGCTTTCTAGCATTTGAGCCGCTTCAGGATTCATGGTGACATTGTTGTATTTCATCCCTCCTTCCAACACCATCATTTTTCCCGCATTTTTTGAACCCACAAAGCTTAATAAATAACTTCTAATGCGCTCTCTTTGATCTTCATTAAGTGATTGTTCAGAAGATAAAAAACCCGAACTTTGCAATCCATTTTCAAATATCTTAGCGGCTGACTCTTCAACAGATAATGCAGCACCAATAACATCACGCCCTATTTTTACGGGGATCATTCCGCAAATGCCATCCATGCCGAACCCACGAATGTGCATAATGTTATTAATAGGGATAGTTCGTATTTTTTGCCCTAACGGATCGGTGTATTTATATTCGAGCATCCCCGTTTGTTCGCTGCGTTTAACCGTCATGTTTTGTGGCAATAAAGGCTCTAAAGCAACCAACTTTGAACCAATATACTTTTTCTCAATAAAACTATTACCACGCAAACAAAGGCTAGCAACAACCATTAACATAAAGCGGGAAGGCGTCATTTCAAAGTTAGGTTGCTTACAGAGTAATCTATAAATAGGGTGCTCTTTCGCTAAACTTCTTGAGCCATCACTTTCGCTTTTATAAATCTTGATCGGCAATGTTGATATTGATTCACTAAGCAATCTTACACATGCCCAAACCGCAGAAAGTTGCATTGCTTTATCTGCTGTTACAACTTTTCCACTACTGCTTGTGCCACTCCATTCTTGCCAAAACTCTCCACTGGTCAGCGAAATAGGTACGCCCAACCAATTAAGAAGCGCACTTTTAATGCGTCCTGGTTTTTTATTGTGTTGCATTAGATACCTACTATGATTGGGTTATTTATAAATCCTGAGATATCGGGTTTATCACCACCCCCATTCACCAATAATCGACTCATGCCTGTAAATAGTGCAACAGGACCGTCTATTTTGGCTTCAGGAGTTGATTTATTAGGGAAAATATTGTCGTTTTTATCTGGTTTAACCGTGACGTTCGACATCATCCAGTTCATAACAGGGTGTTGGCCATGATGAAACTTACCCGCATAAACCAGTGCTTCAATCTCTTTCATGGATTCAGAAAAGTTACGCACCGTTTGAGCTACTTCTACAAGGGGTAACCCTTCTTCAGCCAGTGATAAACTAAATTGTGTCGCACTCCACGGGTCAAAACCCAGTTCGTTTAAGTTCTCACCCGTCACCCATTCAATGATTTCTTCTTTAATTTGAGTATGATCGACAACTTCACCATCAGTTAATGTGAGATATCCCATATCAGCCCATTTACGATAGAGTTCTGCCATTTGTTTAGAGCAACGCTCAAGTCGGTCTTCGGGTAACCAAAACTTAAAATCAGCATGAACATGACCGTTATCGGGCTGTTTCCATACTTTAGCGGCCGCACAAATATCAATTTTATTAGCAAGGTCAACACCGACCCATAACGGATAAGTTTGTAATTCTTGTTGTGATGCGAGTTCAGGAGCACTATCCCACTTCATCATATCCATCCATGAAGATTCAGCCGTGACCCAAATATTCATGTGTTTAGTGAAGAAGTTAATTCGTGCAGAAACCTGCTCTTTGGCTTTCTTGGCTAGACGGCGTAAATCATCCCAGCGCTTACAAACACCGAGACCCGGATTCGCTTTTTGCCATACGGTTTCATTAAAGGGATCATCGTCCTTATCTAAGGTATAAATAATGGCGAAAAACGAGTCATCATCCACTTGGCCACGAAGCACTTTAATACCGTAATCCCGTAGTTCGTAACAAATCCCCTCTTTATTAAAACCCGCCGTAGTGATCCCAAAAAGAAGAGACTGCAGACGCGCACCAGTGGCGGTTTCTAATACGTCCCACACATCACGAGTTTTGTGCGCATGTAATTCATCAACAATACCGCAGTGAATATTTAAACCATCGAGGTTATTAGCATCACTAGAAAGCGGTTCAAACTTAGAGGCAGTTCTTTCTTGATAGATAGCGAGTTTATTAAACTCAAATAAACGTCCCAATGTCGCTTTGGACTTTTTCAGCATGTTCTTCGCGTCTTCAAATACGATACGAGCCTGATCACGCGTCGTAGCTGCAGAGTAAACTTCGGCACCACCTTCACCATCAGCACCGGTCATATACAGCCCAATACCTGATGACAATGTGGATTTTGCATTTTTACGTGCAACTTCGTTGTAAGCGGTGCGAAAGCGACGGACAAAGACAACATCACCATCTTCATCTACAACTTCTTTACCCGTTTGCTCATCAATTAACGGGATAACAAAGCCAAAAATATTAATTAAGATAAAAACATGCCAAGGCATTAAATCAATGGGTTTACCAGCTAATGCTCCTTTGACATGAGGAATAAAACTGTAAAATTCGAGTATGTGCTGTGCGCGATCTTCAATGAAATAGATGCCACGCTCAGGCCCATGCTCTAAATCATTCAAAAACCGTTGGCACGCTAAACGTACCAGTTCGCACGCAACAATTTCTCCAGCAACCACCTGTTCGGCGTACTGAATTCCATCTGCTACGATTGCCATTCATCATTTGCGCTTTTTCAAAAATGCCTCAAAAGGATCTTCTTCGGCAGGAGTGTTCATCGTGACTTTTGCTCGAGAAGCGGGAGTCATACCAAATTCACTTAACATGGCGCGAATACGTTTCCATGCATCAGATTTCATGGCGACTGCAGGGTGAGCTTTTTTTAATTTATCGCCCATCGATGACATGACATCGTATGTATAACCTTCTTCATCGAGTGTCTCGCAATGCTGTCGATACTCAACATAAGCTTCAACCAACATTTCTAATGCTTTAGCATCAAGTGTACTCATCACACCTAATGCGTTTAATTCTTCCCCTATTCGTTTAAACCAATACTTACCTTGCTTATCAAAATACTTCGGAGTTGGGGGTACCCCTGAAGGGGGCTTTGGCTCTTTTTTATTAATCGGTCGTTTTGATGGGTTCCCCCTCACTAATTGCAGATGTGACGGGGTTTTAGGCGGTCCAGCCATAATAGAAATCTCCTATCAATAATCGCTTGGGGTTCCCCAAAAAAAGTTTTCTAACCTGCGGTGATGTGAAAAGAGGTAAGGGGGCGGTCCTATCAGGCGAAAGTGGTAGAGATTTGACCCTCCCCTCCTCCCTGTGCGTTATAATATCAATGTGAAATTAAATATTTTTCATAAATTTATTTAATTGTTATATATCAATGGATTATATTTAATATTAGATTCTTTCTTTTGCTGTCTTGGTTCTATGACATGGAATACATAATGACTGCAGGTTAGTGTCTGCATCGGTACCCCCATGTGCTTTAGCAATGATATGGTCAACCGTTTTCGCTTCAGTTGCTCGTCCTATTCTTAAGCATTCCTGACACAGATACTTATCACGTTTGAGTATACGTACTCGTAACTTATCCCAGTTACTACCATAACCACGTTGATGACGAGACTTACCGCGCTGGTGGGTTTCCCATCCTAAGTTCTGATGATCTTCACAGTAACCATTACGTTCTGTTGTTGTCTTAGCGCATCCCTGTTTACGACACGCACGAGGTATGCGAGGTGGCATGTTATCTCCTATAATTTAAAGGGCAGATATCTGCCATTTTAAAGAAGAGGATAATACCCTTTATTGAACATAGGGTATTTTCACCTTTACTTCTGACTGCACCACGTTCTGTTAGTTAAATCATTCACAGCCTGTGACCATGCATTATTCTGAGTTTCCATTACTCTTTTTAACTCATTGATAGCAACATCTTGTCGATCAATTTGCATTCGTAAATTTGTCAGTTGAGCCTTGGTATCCGCCTCTAACTTATTACTGACAAGCACACCACTAAACACTGCATCACCTGATACACAGCACTTAAGTTTTCCTCCATCAATAACAGCATCTTTAATAAAATAACCACCTGAACCTGCAATAAAGAAATCATTGCCTTGCTCTGGCTTAATGCTTGTATTGATACCGACATCTGCCATCAATTGTTTAATACGGGTTAGTTGTTCTTCTAACTTATCTAACTCACTTGTATCCACTGAGACTTTTAATTGAATAGTGTTATCTGACATCGTTTAATCCCTCAATAACAATAGGTTCACCACCTGCAATCTTGGCCCACTTATTCTGCTCTGGAAGTAATTCTTTAAGTTGATTATCGATAGATTGAATTGTTTCAATTACTGCAGGAATATTGCGGTAATTAAATAATCTATATTCATTAGTTAGCCGACTATAGGTGAGGCAAGTTTCATCTATAGTGCCTGCAATACCTTTAAGTTCAGACTGTCTACTTCGAATTAAAGAATGTATCTTTTTGGATAGGTATACATCACGACCTATCGCCTCATAGTTAATCTGGTTATCTGACATGATCCTCTCCAATATAAAAGCCACCAGCTATTAACTGATGGCTATCTAAATAAACTCTATCAACGCCACTCAATGAATGACGTTTGTAGAATTAATAATGTCTCTCCATAGTCACGTCCTTTCTTCTACCTACAGCTGACGTTGCTGATAATGACCGAAAATAGCTAAGGCGGTGGTATTCATTGTTTTTGACTCTCACTATGCGCTATCTGTCGAGAATAAAACAGGTCATGGCTAACATAGGAGACAGCGACAACGCTACGCATTAATATTTCAGGGTAATCGATTTGATTTATTTCAATAATAGATAGGTTAAATTTGTAAGTTTACGTATGGATAATTATACTTAACTTTCAATCAACTTAGTGTTGATATCTAATATTAATTTTTTGCTTCATTTTAACCGCCCTGTGTTGCCCGAACTCACAGGGTATTTTTTTATCTATTTTCTTCAATTTCCCGTATTGCTTTCTTGCAACAGGTGCTCAGCTAGCTTTTCAGAGAATACATGTGCATATTTAGAACCCATTTCGTCATAAGAATATTCAATTGGGTTGTGCTGTTTCATAAACCCTAAAATTTTAGCCGCTAAAGCATCTTTATCTTCGTTCATCGTAAACACTCCGTTTTAATGTAAATTTAAATTGCTTCTAGCTGACTCAATATCGCGGATCGCTTTCTTGTCTGAATTACATTGCTCAATAACCGATAACAGGGAGATGTTTAACATTAATGATTCTCCCCATGTCATTTGTTCGGGTATATAAGGCAATAGACAATCAGCGGTTAGGTGTGCCGGTATCGCTATGTGTTCCACTGGTACGTATTCTTTCTGAATAGTCGTGCATCCTGATAAGAACGTCATTAGGAATAGCGGTATTGGCACAATCATTATTGATAAGAACAGTTTTGATAACCGTTTTAACTTTTTCAGAATCCACGGCTGACCTATTCCGCTCTTCGCTATTAAGTGATGAGACATTATTGATAATCCTGAATGTGCGGTTGGCGTTTTCTGTGATTAAGTTTTGACGTGAGAGTTGTTCAGTAAGTGATGATTTATCTTTTTCTAACTTAGTAACACTTTCACTCAGCTTATCAAGCTGGTTACTTTGCCACGCAATGCAAATGGTCATCACCAAGATAATACCAACAGACACTGTTGTTTCGCCTAGTTTCATAATTAGTACCGATGATGTGAGAGAGCCACCTGACAGCGCTTTTCTAAACTGGCTTTATCATTAACACATGAATTATCAATTGAGATATAAATACCACCAGCGACTGTGATGAGTAGAGTAAGGATAAAACCGACGATGATGATTAAAGGCTTCCGCGACATAATGCTGACTCCGCCTCTCTACGACTGACTAGCCCTCGCCATATCTTTCCACCCGCATAAACCCAACGCTTCATTTCTTCACAGGCGCCATACTGATCACCTGCATTTAATTTCTTTAGCAACGTAGAACGTGCAAATGCTGTGGTACCGACATTAAAAGCAAAGGAATATAGAGAAGCTTTTGTTTTATCATCCAGCGGTACTTTAATCAGGGTATCAACTTGCTGCTGCGTTCTAATAAAGTCTTTCTGCAGTAATTCGTCACACTCTTGCTGTGTATATGTCTTACCTTGAATGATGTCATTTCCAGTGTGGCCATAACAAACCGTCAGAATTCCAGCAACATCATGGTATGGCTCATAACGCACTCCCTCAAAATAACCAATCACTGTTAGCGCAATGCTTACCGCACCAGCACTCGCGACTGCTGTCACTTTCTGTTTTAGGTTCATTAAATGTCCTTTTTAGCTTTAGTCAGCATCTCGCCAACTATCTTTTCTATGTCTTGCGGATCGCTAGAACAATTTCGATGAACTAATTCAGCAAATAACGCTGTTCGTTTCCGCTGTTCTCGCTGTGTCATAAAGTAAGTTGCTAATCCAAGGAGCATGCTGAATCCCATCCCTATTACAAATCCCCATTCATAAAGTGAGAGACTTGCAAAAAAGGCAGTTAAGCCAGCTGTTCCGTAGGTAGCATTGGTCAATTTTTCCATGCGCATATACACCCCCTACGGAGTGTCCGAGTTTAGTTAAAAGGATGCAGACACACAGCTCTTGTGTGAAGTGATTAGTGTGTGATTGATACTGTGGTCTGCAATGTGTAAATAGATGGTGGGCACAACTCCACCTAGTGTGCAATTATCGATATCTCTGCATGAGGCTTTCGATAATTAATGAAATACGGCTCGCCAATAAGCTTTATATTTAGAACGGGTAACGAAATAATGAAGTGACCAAGCTAAATTTAATTGCTCTTTAGTCTTACCAGATAGCTTTACACATAGATTAATAAATAAATTTTTCATATTTTCTCCAATAAAAAAGGCCACCTAAGTGACCTTACTGGCAAGCTTTTCTGCCTCTGGAAATAACCCGAACAGTATCGCCTGTTACTGTCGTAATGTAAGCATGATCTGTTCGATTAATATCAAATGATGGGATGGCATCTTTCCTTGTGTGCTCAACTCTCGCCACGATATCTTTATTTTCTGATTCTGGGTAAAACTCTAGGCGGTACATTTCCCCTAAGCAGTGGACTTCTTCCACTTTACGACCTTCACGTTCAGTAATTAATTTAAGTGCGTACATAATTTCGTTCCTTATTTTAGATAATAAAAAACCCCGCCGAAGCGAGGTTATAAACAATTTTGGCAATATACCAAATTAGACTTAAATATGACCTATTTTGTTCATTTTTGCAAGTTGTCGTGATTATTTTTATTAATCAACTCGATTCTAACTCGCTTCATAGAAAGTAATGCCGACTTATCTAACTCACAACAAATATCTAAAAGGCTATTCCAATATATATCATAATTCATTTTCCAATTATTACGCTTAACACCCACCAAGCGAGCCAGATCTGTTTGTGAATAATTACGCCCAGTGCAAGTCTGAACCGATAACCAGACTAATGATCTAAGTCGTTCTTTAACCTTTTTAGTTATCTTTTTACCGTTATGCTGTTTTTCAAATTCAGACCATACATGAACACTGATATTCACTTGATGCTCAAATTTCAAACTATATCCATAACAATACATTATCCATGAGTGTTGTTCTTCACTTAATGCATTAATAGCCCTACGCCAAGAGCATAATAAAAAATCCACAGGATCTATCATCGGCTTTGGAGTTCGACGACAGCGAGTTTCTAATACATAAATTGGATCAGTATCACGACAAACAAAACGTCCGTTTAATTTTAAATCTCGCATTCTAACTCTCGGTGTTGCTCTCGTGTCTGTTAACCCAAAATCTTCAAATGCTTCTAACTGACCCTTTGTTGAAGCTCTTAAGTTTGATGTAGCTATCGATGCCATATCACTTAAATATTCCAAGTCATGCGCATAAATTGGCATATTTCCTCCACTCGTGCCGTACACACGTTAAATAAATGCACCGATGCCTAATGAACGGTTTAAAAAATGAAATAACAATTCGAGTTGATTGCCGTGAGTGACTTCCCATAGTTTGGGGTCACGATGTAACTCGTCATGGTGAATGCGGCATAATGGAATAGTGAATAAGTCGTGAGCCTTCGTTCCCATACCGCCCATGCCATGACCTATGATATGGTGCGGATCATCAGCCTGTTGCCCACACACGCAACACGGTTGAGTCTTCACCCATTGCAACCATTGGGTATTTACCCAACGTTGCATTTTAGGTTTAAGAAGAAATGACGCTGGTGGCTCAGGATCAACCGCAACATTAATAACCGGCTTTATCACATCTAAACGCTCATTCATTGCAGATAATGCTGTTACGTTACTTGGGATAATATCAGCTTCAGGAAAACCACCGTGAACTCTGCGTTCTTCTTGTTTATCTGACCAATTTAAAATCTGGCGTAATATTGCTTCGGGTAATTCATCAACCAAGTTATGCATAACCGCAAATGAGAAAAAATCAGGTATCGTTAGCTGATGGGCACTATCTAATCTCAAGCGAAAACGAACAGTGTCTAGCATCCAATTGATACGATTTTTATGAGCCAATTCAGCAACCCACCCAGCAGATGAATTTCTAATATGGTTATCATGATGCCAACAAGTGCGGATCACGCCAGCTTCGTGAAAGGTCGTCACTAACTCATGGTGATGGTAATTATCTTCATCATTATCAATCTGGCAGCATTGAATATGACGGATAACCCACGTATCCATCGGTGATACTTTATCGATGGTATGGATCACTTTTTTGCTATTAAGAAATTGGACGATGTGCTTATTGTTTAAAATAGGCTGTTCATCACCCGTTAATGCACCAGAGGGCAACACATCTAAACTTTTAGGCACATCACTGATAATCACACGATGGTGCTTCTTAAATTGCTCAAGTAATTCAGCACCCGGTTTAAGTAGCACAACACCAAGTTCTGGTTGAATATAAGGCGTTAATAATAATTTCATGCACTCACCTGTTTATTCAGCATCACCATGCGGATCAATTCATCCGTTTTACTCTCAAAGAAATGCGGTTGGGTTTCACGAGGATTATTAGGGCTAGTCATGTTCTTCCCAAACTGACAACCTCTTGCCGTAACAGACCAAAACTCTTTAGTTTTGTTAGCAGTTTTCGTGCTTGGACGTGATAAGCGTTCAACAATGCCAAGATCGGCTAATCGTTTATAGGCTTGTCGTGCTGAAATAGGTAAGTTGTGTCTGTTGATCAGCGTTGATAATGCAACTGTTGGACGACTGGAACCATCCATGGAACCACTTGGCGCATCAATCGCATAAACAGGCGCTAACTCAGGTAAGCCCGCCATGGCCTGTAATTTTTGATAAGCCCCTAATTTTGATGAATTCGAAAAATTTAAACTTTTAGACATTGACTCAAGCAGTATTACACCCGCTTGAACCTTATCACTGAGTTTCTCTTGGTGCTGTTGTGACATTAAAGCATCGAAGGTACGGATCACTTTTAAATGAAAAGAAGCACTGATCCACATTGCGTAGGCATACACTAATTCTTTGCAAACATAGGTGCCTTGGTTATATCCACCAGCCACAGTAACAATGGGCGCTCCTGTGATCTCAGGAGCGGTCGAAATTTCATCAATTAACTCTTTAGTTTGAGCTAATGAACTCCAATTCGATGGTTGATGCCGTTTTTCACCACCCGATACTCGATGTAAATCATTTAAACAATAACGACCGGCTACATCTCTACGAACCTGAAAGCCATCAATAACAATTAATCCATTCATGCTATTTCTCTCCACGTTTTACTCGTGACCGTACATCACGCTTTTACTATGCTGACGAATGATTATTTCAAGCTTCCCGCCTTTAATAACGTCCATCCATTCAACATCCATTTTTTTAATCTGCTTATCATCCACCCATACACCGGCATGAGTAAGGGCATCAAAAGGTGCTTTTAAGAAATTATCAATATCTCTAGCCTGCTTAGTTGGGGGATATAATTTCACAGAAACAAACACATCACTCTCAATAGCCTTAGGTCTACGCTTTAATTGTTCATAGACTGCTGCAATCGCATTTGCTCTAAATACTCGCCCTTTTACACTGACTAGGGTTCCTCTTTGGGTATTTCTCCAATAAGTATTTACACTAGGTGGAAATGGTAGTGTTAGGGTTAATTCAGGCATAAGTACCCCACAACCCAATCAGTAATGTCACAACGAACCAAAAACCAACGAACAACATGTATTTAGTTAGCATCGTTTACACTCCTTTTATCCCAAGCCTTCAGAGCTTCATCCGCATTATTAGCAATAGGGCCTCTTGCTCCACATTTCTGACAGCGAGTGAATGTATTGATCATCACTTGCATGACTTCTAGTTTTTTAGAGTTACAGAATGGACAGCTTTTATTGTTCATTAGTGATTACCTCTTACAGCTCTCACTAATGAGTCATACGGCTCGGTTGGCAATTTACCCATGAGAGCAAAATTAGAGGTGGCGTGTTTTACCCATTTGATTGTGGGTAATGCGCATTTTTTAGCTTTCTGAGTATTCAGCTTTTCAATGTAGACTGACTCACCTGATTTACGTGATTCTGTTATTACTGAATGAACTCTTTCTGCCTCTTTAGTTACTCTGTAGCGTAATGGACGTTCTTCGCTAATTCTGACTAATGCACCTAAAGTCCAAAGGTGTGCCAACGCTCTTGATGCGCCAGCTAAATTAGTGTCTAAATCACGAATAACAATGTCGCGATTAACTTCTTCACCCACTTTGTACAACGCTAAGATTTGCTCTGTGATTTTCATGCAACACCTCTCGATACAAGCCATTTAGCCTGTTCAACAAATGTTTTACCGATTTGCTCCAGCTCACTACGTTGAATGTAATCCATTGGTTTGCCATTCCACGTTTTATCAAATATCACGATAGCGCCAGCAAAAAATGCCCCTGTTGGTACTTGGTTTTCATCTGCTGGAACAAACCATTCCGGAACGTCAAAACCAATACGACCGCGAATAAAACAAATATGATCCGCTACTTCACACCACCATGTTTCGCTTGTGGCCACTTTCAGCAAGAAAACATAGCGCCCGCCTTTTTCACGCATTGCTAACGCATGATTCATAATGTGGCGAACACCAGTAACAGCTTGTTTTTCATGATATGAACTACGTGAGTACGGTGGATTAGCGAAAGCAGAACCACCAATTTCCTTGAGTTTTTCCGACCAGTCCTGAGTAAGCGCGTTATCCTCAACCGTGTAGAAATGAGGGCATTTGCTGTTTTGTGCATCAGTAAATAGATCTAGCGTGAACGGCCCATAGAGTGAATTGATACCCCAATACAGGTTTTCAGGTGTACGCCACTGATCGCCAATTTCTTTTAATTTATGAGCAGGTTGACTTTTTAATTCCTGTAATTTCAGTACGTAATCAATCATTGCTGAACCTCCTGTGACATTTCAGTCGCTTGTTTCCAAATGCTGTTCCATGCTTGACGACCAGAAAACTCGCTCATACGACGAATGCCTGTCTTACCCGCTAATTCAAGTGCGATCTCTTCAATACGGTTTTGAGGTTTAGAACGAGAACCAATCAAGCGTGAGAATGCGCTGTCACGTTCAACGGTATCAACTTGAACCTTTGGCTCGTTCTTTGGTTCTTGGCTACGAACAGTCAGCTCATCAAAGTGTTTACGTAATTTACGAGGGCTTAAAATGTTTTGGTGCCAGAATGAATCTTTGTTGGCCCAATCAAACAATGCACAAATTTGTTCATGGGTACGTCCATCGATTTGACGCATCAAACGGATATCGTTCGCCCAGTCATACCAAGTAGGCTCTAGCGCAGATGGATTCAGTTTTTTAACACGACCAAACATCCATTTTGCCGTTTTCAAATCACCTTCATCGCCCCATTTTTGGAAGTTAGCGCTGTAAATCACCGCTTCTGGATAACGAGTTAAAAAATCATTTTTCGGCTGGTCGCTGGATTCGTTAGAATTCTGCGACGAAAGGTCTTTAGTGATCTGTAAGTTTTTATCTGAGTTAAGATCTGTATAAAGATAGGATTCCTCACTTTCGACGTTTCCATGATTCTGCATTTCTGCGGTTTCCATTCCGCAGTTTCGACGTTCCGATTCCTCACTTTCGACGTTTCCATCCCTCACTTTCGACGTTTCAGAAATAGATGGGAAAATCATAGAGATAAGTTTATTTCCATCTATCTTGTAGTGAGTAACTGGCGTGCCATTGACCTTTTTTGTTTTGGTTTCAATCACACCAGGGAAATATTTTTTACGTAATTTATCAACGAGGCGTCGAGCTTGCTCTTCACCAGAAAGTCCGTGAATTTCTTCTGCCAGCTCTTCATGGCTTTTATAGAACCAGCCATCATCAGCACTTGATGAAACACCAGACCAGAAGACAAGTTGATTTAAAATTGCAGACAAGGCATGAGCTTGCTGATCACCCTTGAAAAAGTCCAAATATGGAACAGGTATAACAATGACGTTTTTCTGCCCTGACATGGCTTGCACAACATCAAAAATAGTCGTCATAGCAACGCCTCACTTAACTCTTGTGTATTTTTCTTTAAATCGTTGCAAGGGTTCACATTGTGGATCGTCACAACCATCAAGCATAAAAATGACGCGCTGTTTTTCTCTGTCATAACGAACAACATGAACAACGATACCCCTGTGATTTTTGTAGTAGCGATCAAGTTGGTTTGGGTTCTCATTGCTCATTGCCCCGCTCTCCACTTGAAAAATAAAAATCAGCCCATGCCTTTTTAAGAGACGGTCTATCTACCAAACCTGTTTTTTGTTGGTAGTTGTCTGGTTGTTCGTCAGAGGCTATGATTTCTACATAGCGAAATGACTGACTACCCGAGACAGGTAAACAACGGAATTGCTTTTTAGGTATTAAATGCGCTAATCTACTCATGCTAATTTCTCTTCACACAATTGAAATTTGCAAACCGAAGCCAGAGGCCGTACACCTTTGGCTTCACCCTTTCTGGATATAGCCATCTTTAATTTCTCTTTTGATGTAACGAAACAAACGCATTCATAAATGTGCGGGTCTGTGAAATTAATCCATCCAACATCATTTTTATCTTTTGCTCTTCATCACCATCAATAACGCCATCAGCTAAACTATCTTTCATTAATAAGGCTAAACGCCCTTGTATTTCGTCAACATTGCTTCGTAATGTGAATAACTCGGTTGTGTCTAGTTCAGCTGGATTGACTCTATCTACCAACAAGCGATTTGATTCACGAGCAACAAACTCAGCAAATAAAACGGTCTTAGAAATATCTTGCATTGCTAACAACTCGTTTAAATCAAATGAGCGACAACCGTTTTTCTCATAAAGCTTGTTGTTGAATGATGTTAAAGACAGACCAAGCGCACCAGCCATCGCCTCGCGTCCACCAGCTGTCGCTTCACACATTTCTTTCACTACCTGTTTTATTGATTGGTTACTCATTTCCTACCACCCTTGATGATTTCTTGTAGTTAACTGCTTTAAACGGGTTTGCTATTATTTATATAAATCAGGGTTGTATTTAAGGAACCCCTTAGTTAGTCGCTCTATTTTTAAGGCTTGTTTTTCAGGAACAATAATCGACCACTGGCAAACAGCACTATGAGATATACCAAGTGCAATGGCTGTTTTTACTGTTCCCCCAAAATGTTCTAAAACTAAACTTTTAAGCATTACACTCTCCATAAAGTAAGTATGCTTACAATCTAATGTAGCAGGATACTAATGTCAATAAAATGTAAGATTGCTTACGTATAATGTGTGAACTTGAGGCTATTTATGGAAACAGTAGGAGAGAGAATAAGGCAGCGTAGACGACAGCTAAAAATGACCCAAAAAGATATAGCCGAACGTGTTGGTATTTCGGCATCGGCGGTTACTCAATGGGAAAGTGATAACACTGGTTTATCTGCAGAAAGTTTATTAAAACTATCATCTGTTTTGAGCTGTAATCCAAAGTGGTTAATGTTTGGAGTGGGGCTTCCTGAGGATGATGTTGAAATACAAGTTCCTATTTACAAGGCTATACCAATCATCAGTTGGGTACAGGCTGGGGAGTGGACTGAAACATACTGCGAGTCAGATCCTAGTGATTACAAGTACATTGATACCAATTTAAAGTTGTCAGATCAGGCATTTGCTCTAATAGTCAAAGGGCAGTCTATGACTACCTACAATGGAGAATTAAGTATTCCCGAAGGTGCGGTAGTTATAGTTGAACCAGATTATGGATATCTAGATGATATAAATGGGAAAATAGTCATAGCACAACAAAAAGGTAGCGATGAGGCCACTATCAAAAAACTTATTATTGATGGACCAAACAAATACTTAGCTCCTTTAAACCCTCAATTTAACCCTATTCAGATAAATGGTGACTGCGTTATAGCAGGTAAAGTTAAGCAAGTTATTATAAATCTAGACTAATTCCATCCCCCCTTCACAAAAAAGAAAGAAATGTAAGGTAACTTATATTTTTTTCTTGACTTAAAATGTAAGTTTACTAATATCTATACTAAATAGTTATTGAGAATACTTATGACAACTGAACCAATAATCTTACTTCCAAATAATTTAACGAGTACCGATGCAGTTAAATGGATGAGAGAAAAATTGCAGGATATTGACCACTTATCTGAATTGTATGTAAGACGTGATGTGCTGGTGGCTCAATTAGAAAATATTAAAGCTGAAATAACTAAGTACACAAATAAAAGTGCTATTCAGATACAAAGTAAATGATTTTTATGTGTGAAGAGAACGTGTGAAGAGAAACAACTGTGTGGAGGGAAATTGGCGTGAGTAATGCTACTAATAAAAAACAAAACATCAGGATCTATGCCTTAGTCTTTCATAAGAACGCGCTAACTCTGTCAACCGACAATATTTATGAAGATTTTTGGTTAGAACTACATAAAACCGTCGGTTGGCTTAAGTTTGTAAAACATAGTGAAGAATCTGAATTTGTTAAGAACGGAGCACTGTTTGTAGCCACTGAACTGCGTCCGGTATCTGATTCAGCCCCTTACCCAGTAGTTGAAGCACAATGTGTTTTGTGGCGTCAACGGGAAGCTCTTTTAAGCGCTGCAAATACCCTTTCCTTTCTTCTGGGTCAGGGACGTTTAAAGTAATGAAATCACGAATTTCATTTAATGTTTCATCATGTAGTCTGACTGTAATTACTTTAAGAGAGGTGGATATACTACCTTCCTCAGTAAGTAGATTTATAGCATGTCTAGTTGCTTTTATTAGTGTAAGTTCAGGAAATGCACCAGCCATTACATGGATTACTCCACCGGTTATCATTTCCTCTTCACTAAGATATGCAATGTTTTTTAATAAAATATCATCATCAATGTCAGAAAAATCTGACGGTATATTTTGGGGTTGAATAGCATTAGGGTAATCCTGTACTGCAATTTCCAGAATTTTTAATTGTAATGCTCTGCTGAAACCTGACATTTTAACATTCTCTTGGTTGTGTCGGATCTTCCAAGAATACCACCACCGCCTGAGGTGGGAAAATAATCAGGCACAATATTTGAAGTGTGAAGAGAAACAATGGCTGGCTGAGTCTTAAACCATTAACGGGGGTGTGGTGATAATGTTCTGCTCAGTCAGCCATTTTTGAGTTAGTTTTATAACCAAAGAGCGTGGGCGTGAAAAAAAGTAACCTGCAGTCAGCTAGAAATCCGAATCCCAATCGGGCTGATGAAACCACAGGTGGTCCGCTCTTTTTGATTATGACTCTAACAATAAGTAAGGGTACTGGCATTACTTGTGAAATGTCTTATCAGGATTATGTCAACTCGCTAGTGCCCTTTCTTATTGTGTGAAGTGATAACGTGAGGTTATAGAAATGAGCCAAGAAGATCGTAAGACAAATGTTCCCGACTTTCTTTCCGAATTGGACGCTGGCGTTTTTGAAAATAAAGTCTCTGCTGTTTTAAATGATGTGGCTTTAGGCGTTTTAAATAATGGTGGAAAAGGCAAGGTCACTATTGAATTAGATATTGCTCGCCTTAGTAATTCAATGGAAGAAAAACGAGTTGAAATAACTCATAAACTTAAATTCTCTGCACCAACACCACGCGGAAAACGGGCTGAAGAAGACACCACCAAAACGCCAATGTACGTGGGTAAAGGTGGTAAGTTGACCATTATGCAAGAAGAACAAGGTCAATTATTTTCTTTGCAGGGTCAGCCCGACGGGAAATTAAAATCCGTTAATTAGTTTCCTTATTTTTAATTAAACCTATCCATTTAATTTAATGCTTTTAAATAAGTAGGAGTTTATTCATGTCTCAATTAGACGGTAATGCTATTTCGCAAATTCAAAATATGGCGGTGGCTTCATTAAGTCTCGATGCAATAGAGAAGTCTCTTTGCCCTGCCATTGTCCTTCCTAATGACTTTAAAGTAAGTAGTTTAGAAAACTTACAAGAAGGTCGCTTCCGTTTCCGTGGTGAAATGAAAACAACCAGCATTAGCGACTTTGTTAAATACTCAATCAAAAATGCAGTTGAAGAAGGTGTTAGTTGCTTTATTGATGCTGATGAAATGAGTGCCGAAACTATTTTTAATATCGGCACAATTGGTGAGCCTGGTCATGCTGATAACACAGCACTTGTAAAATTAAAACAAACCGCTCCATTCTCAGCACTATTAAAAATTGATGGTGTTAAATATCGTCAAAAAGAATTAGCCGAGTGGTTAGAAGATTGGCGTGATTATTTAATGGCGTTTGATGCAGAAGGTAATGTTTTAGATATCAAACAAGCTATTTCTGCTGTTCGCCGTATTACGATTGAATCAACACGCTCTGCTGAACATGAAGATCACGATTTTAGTGCTAAACGTTCAGTATTAGAAAATGTTGAAGCAAGAAGCAAAGATGTTATGCCAACTGCATTCCAGTTTACATGCACTCCGTATGACGAGTTAAAAGAACGTAGCATTAAATTGCGTTATAGCGTGCTTACTGGCGGTGATGTTCCTACTTTAGTGCTCCGTATTGTTCAACTTGAAAACCTTGAAGAACAAATTGCTCAAGAGTTTCGAGATATGCTTTGCAATGAATTCGATGAAAGTGAAATCGAAACATTCATTGGCAAATTTTCAGCTTAATTATTAATTAATCGCCATCTTATGGGTGGCGATATTACTCAAATAGGAATAACTGAAAATGGCTAACGGATCAGTAAACAAAGTAATTCTTATCGGCAATTTAGGGCGCGATCCTGAAATTCGCTACCTGCCTTCTGGTGGTGCTGTTGCCAATTTAGCTGTGGCCACATCAGAAAAGTGGCGAGATAAACAAACGGGTGAAAACCGAGAAAAGACAGAATGGCATCGTGTCGTTTTGTTTGGAAAGCTCGCAGATATCGCAGGTGGCTATTTGTGCAAAGGCTCGCAAGTTTATATCGAGGGGCAATTACAAACCCGCGAGTGGGATGATAACGGTGTTAAACGATATACAACAGAAATTGCTGTAAAGGTTGGTGGTTCAATGCAAATGCTAGGTGGTGCTACTAAATCAGCAGGTTCACAGTCGGCACAGCAAAATCAGCCACCAGCTCAACCTCAAGCCCAAAGTAGTCAACCACCAATGGATTTTGAGGATGATATTCCCTTTGCTCCAATTGGGCTTATGTATCCACGCCATTTAATTAATGTGATTTAGGAGGCTTTATGTCAATTACTCCAGAATTCGTAGAATATGATGAAAATGGTTATTGGACTCATTCAAAACTGCCATATTCCGAAAATAGTAATGAAATTATGCAGTGGGTAGCGGATAACCAATTAGAGCAACGCTGTATTTATATGAGTGAAGATGTCGGAGAGAATACACCTGTTTTCCAAAACTATTTCACTCACGGTAACCCTAATGTATCAGCTTGGATGCCAACGGAACCTCCTGGTGAAGGCTGGTTTGTTGGAGCTATATACGAAAGTGAAGATGGACCCGTCTGTCTTTGGTTACGCTCTTCAAAATATCAATTAAAAGAACAGTTTTTTAAAGCCCATCGAGAAGCTGAAAAAACAGCTTATGCATATTTCTGTGCTTGCGATATTGGCGAAGAGAGAATTCAAGCACACGAAATCTACCAACGTATCAGAACAGCTACGCGTATAGGTGGATGACATGAAAGAGCGTGGAATTATTTTTAATGCTGAAATGGTCAAAGCCATTCTCGATGGGCGTAAAACTCAAACTCGTCGCATCGTTAAAAATGTAATGCTTGATAATGGAATATGGCTAAAAAAACCGACCAAAACAAGAAGTGGCACAACTACACATGTCTTGGATGCTCCAAAACATAATTTGTGCCCCTTGGGTAAAATTGGTGATCGCCTTTATGTTCGTGAAGCATTTAAAGCTGGAGTATGCACTGAATCAACAATTGCATATAAAGCTACACATAAACCATCTGATTTAGAAGAAGGGTGGTATGAAGAAATTAAGTGGACGCCATCTATACACATGCCTCGTAGATATTCGCGCATTACGTTAGAAATCACCAACATTCGAGTTGAGCGACTGAATGATATCAGTAACGATGATGCTAAATCTGAAGGTTGTTGGTATGGGCGTGGAGGTGGAACTCCCGATAAGGCTCTTACCCCTAGTGATCAATTTCCTACTTTATGGGAAGAAATATATGGAGATGGAAGTTGGTCGTCTAATCCGTGGGTGTGGGTTATTGAGTTTAAAAGGATTTAATAATGGATAAATCAATAAACCAATTAAATCCCAATGATGTTATTAAAATTGGTAATAACTGGTATCGAATTAGGTATTTAAGATATTGGGGAAATGAAGCATCAATAGATCTACAAAAAGAAGAGGATCTATTATCTTATTATCATGACAAGACGTGTTTAAGATTATCGATAAATAAAGATTCAAATATTAAATTTGAGGTTAAGAGTGAAACCGATACTTGATATGTGTTGTGGCTCACGTATGTTTTATTTTGATAAACAAGATGACCGTGTTTTATTTAATGATATTAGAGCAGAAGAACATATTTTATGTGACGGAAGAATTTTAAATATAACACCAGATGTTATTTCTGATTTTAAAAACCTTCCATTTCCTAATAATACATTTTACCAAGTGTTATTTGACCCACCTCATTTAATCAGGGTTGGTAAAAATAGCTGGATGTTTAAAAAATATGGTTCGTTAAATAAAGACTCATGGAGGGAAGATTTAAGTAAAGGGTTTAGTGAAGCATTTAGAGTACTTAGACCAGGAGGAACATTGCTATTCAAATGGAATGAAACCCAAATACCAGTTAAACAAATTTTAGCGCTAACAGACCAAAAACCAACAGCAGTACAGCGTGTAGGGAAAAATGATAAGACGCACTGGATCTCTTTTCTTAAGGAGATCAGTAAATAATTACCACCAGTATTAACTAATATCTATTTAAACTGTGTACGGACAGTGTGGAGAGAAAATATGAATACAGTATTTTTATTGTTAGCTGAATATGAAACGTCTCAAATTCCTCTATCTGTTGTTGCTGAGAAATTCCTTAGCATATCGCCTTCTTGGGCTGATAAAAAAGCTAACCTTGGCGAGTTACCATTTCCAACATACAGGGATAATCAAAAATCAGGAAGATTGGTGCATATTGTAGATTTAGCGGAATGGATAGATAAAAAAAGAGAAATAGCAAAACAAGAATTTGAACACCTTCAGTGAGAAAAACAAGCTGGAAAATAGATATAATCCAGCTTGTTATCTTTTACTTATCAAAATATTCAAGCTCATCAGAGTTAGACGACTCAACCTCAGGCATCCAGCTTGTATCGCTCCATATTTCTTCTAATGCATCAGTTATTTTGTCTTTTTTTTCATTTTTCTTTAGCCCATCAATGATTAACTTTGTTTGTGAACCCCACAAAGCGCTAACCTCCAACTCAGAATAAGAAGGGGAAAGTTTCTTTTTTACTTCTTTTTTCAGCGCGTTAAACATATCAGGATGGGTATTTTTTTGAATTGCTTTATCAAAAAATAATTTTATATGAATCATGAACACCTCCATTTACTGTTTATTTATACAGTATAATTTAGAGGTGAAAAAGATCAACTTTTATTCAATTTATCAAATTTATCATGCAATGATTTGGGGTATAACTCTGTATATACCTGCCAAAGAACATTTAAAGATCTGTGCCCTGTCACTTGAGCCACCTCTTCAATACTAAAGCCAGCTTCAAATAAACGACTTGCCCCTTCTCTTCTTAAGTCATGATATCTAAGATCTTCAATCCCTAATGCGTTCCTGGTGCGCTGAAAACCTGCAGTAACTGATTTAGGGTTATAAGGGAAAATTCTATCACTTGTTTTTGGTTGGCGACTCAGTATTGCCCATGCATCCCCCAGTAAAGGCACTGACATGTGGTTACCTGATTTTTTACGCGGATCTTTTCTATCTCTAACAATTACTGATCTGTTTTTCTCGTCAACGTCTGCCCATAGAATTTTGCACACTTCACCAATTCGCATGCAACTAAGAATAGAAAAATCTAAAATATCAACATAAGGGATAATGCACTCTCTGTGTTCGCTTCGTTTTTTAAGCGCTTCTCTTAGTTGTTTTAATTCTTCTTTTTGAGGTCTACGACTACGCCGTTGTGATTTACCAATCAATCCCATTTGAATGAGTAACGGGCGTGCCTCATACGCTGGATTAGCCGTATATTCTATACCATAGATAGGTTTTGCCGATTTTAATACCGAGGTCAAATAACTAACATCATGGTTAATGGTTGAGGGTGATGCACCTGATGCGTGTCTATGTCTGCAATGATCAACAATATGTGAAACGGTAAGCTCTGTTAGCCCATATTTAGACAAATCAGAATCAAACAGCATTTCTAAAACATACCGTTTTGTTCTTCCTGCTTTCCCGCCAAGATCTGGATCATTTAAATATTTAAACAGTAAATCTCTGACTGTTATTTTTGTTGCATCAGTTGGATCTGGTATGCCGTTTTGCTCTAGCTCTAAAACACGTTTAGTTCCCCATGTTTTTGCATGAGCCTGTTTGGTGAACGTTCTGCTTTCATTATAAATTCTCTTTCCACCAGCTTTCACAGAAACGGAACATCTGTATCGAGCAGTGCCGTCTGCTCTATCGCGTTTTGATATGGTATAGTAAGCCATCTCTATATAAATCCTCTCTCACTCTCAGCAGGACACCAAATTTTGGTGTCCTCACTGGTGTCCTGATAAAGAGAAAATACACTAAAATGGGTTATAATGCACGAAAATACACCAACCGATAAAACACTAGAAAACAAGCAAACACAGGGCGCTCAAGGGAATTACCCGTTGAACCGCTTCTCTGTTGCGCCGATGTTGGATTGGACTGATCGCCATTGTCGTTATTTCTTTCGTCAACTCAGCAAAAATACGTTGCTTTATACTGAAATGGTCACAACAGGTGCCATCATTCATGGCAAAGGCGATTACCTAAAGTACAGTGATGAAGAACACCCAGTTTCATTACAATTGGGCGGAAGCGATCCGCACGCTTTAGCACAATGCGCAAAATTAGCGCAAGAGCGTGGTTATGATGAAATCAACTTAAATGTGGGTTGTCCTTCAGATCGCGTACAAAATGGACGCTTTGGCGCTTGTTTAATGGGAGATGCACAACTCGTCGCAGATTGTGTAAAAGCCATGCGTGATGTAGTTGATATTCCGGTTACTGTAAAAACGCGGATTGGGATCGACGAACAAGATAGCTATGAATTTTTATGTGATTTTATTGATACTGTTAGCCGTGATAACAATTGCGATACCTTTATTATCCATGCACGTAAGGCATGGTTATCAGGTTTAAGCCCTAAAGAAAACCGTGAAGTTCCCCCTTTAGATTATCCTCGTGTTTATCAATTAAAACGTGATTTCTCGCATCTTACTATGGCTATTAATGGCGGTATTAAATCGCTAGAAGAGGCAAAAGAACACTTAAAATATATGGATGGTGTGATGGTTGGACGTGAAGCCTATCAAAACCCGTCTATTTTAGCGTATGTTGATCATGAACTCTTTGATAGTCGGTTACCGATTGCTGATACAGTCACCGCCGTAAAAGCAATGTATCCTTATATTGAAAAAGAGCTCTCTCAAGGGACTTATTTAGGCCATGTCACTCGTCATATGCTAGGAATTTTCCAGGGTATTCCAGGCGCAAGGCAATGGCGACGTCATTTAAGTGAAAATGCCCATAAGCAAGGCGCTGATTTATCTGTATTAGAAAATGCACTCAAATTTGTGACTGAAAAATAATTTCAAAACAAAAAACCAGCCATAATAGGCTGGTTTTTTTATTATTAAAGCAATGAGAAGAAACGATTATAATTTGCTACTAAATAAGCAATTTGAAATTCAAATGCTTCTTTAACTTCGCGTTTTCCGTCTTCTGTTCCTTCTTTCTTTTTTATATCAAAAAATGCATTTTGCATTAATTGAACTGAGACATCCATTGATTTTTGAAATGCAGATAAATTATTATTTTCACCAAATCGTTCAAATAACATCTCTATTTTTTCATCTGCAACATCGCGAATAAATTGTAATTCAACATTACTAACTTTATTATCTTCATAAATAAAATCAATAAAATCTTTCAATTCATCTTTTTGCATAAACATTCCCTATTTAATTAATAGAACCGTGGAAACGTAAATTAAAATAGATGAGAATAAAAATAAATCTAAAATAATTTAAAAGGTTTTTTTTTGACAATGAAGATAGATATCAATTATCTTTACGAATAATAAATAAATATTTAAAACCTGTTTAATTTATTTCAAACAGGTTTTGGTGTTGATTAACATTAATTAAGGAATAAGCAGGCTTGAGCCTTGAGACTGTCGACTTTCAAGATAACGATGTGCCTCTTTTGCATCAGCTAAAGCAAATTTTTGATTATCTGGCACACTAACATCAATTTTACCGCTTCCGATTAACGCAAATAGTGCTTCACTTGCAGCATCTAGCTCTTCGCGTGTTGTGATATAACCCGAAATGGATGGGCGCGTAACATATAAAGAACCTTTTTTGTTTAGAATGCCTAAATCAACACCTGTCACTGCACCCGACGCATTACCAAAACTCACCATTAAACCGCGGTGTTGTAAACAATCTAATGAGTCTAACCAAGTCGCTTTACCGACAGAATCATAAACAACCGGCACTTTTTGGTTATTAGTCAGCGCTAATACACGTTCCACAATCGACTCAGTTTGATAATTAATCACTTCCCATGCACCTGCGGCTTTTGCTTTAGCAACCTTTTCATCACTACCTGCTGTACCAATCATGTTTGCACCAATTGCTTTCGCCCATTGGCTTGCAATTAAACCAACGCCACCAGCAGCTGCGTGGAATAAGAAGGTTTCACCTGCTTGTAATTTATAGGTTTCATTGAAGAGATAATAAACCGTTAATCCTTTTAAGAAAGAGGCTGCGGCTTGTTCAAAAGAGATATTATCTGGCAGACGTGCCACTTTATTTTCTGGTACATTATGCGTATCGCTATAAGCCCCTAGCGGAGATTGCGCATACACAACTCTGTCCCCTTCTTTTAGTGAAGTCACTTTAGCGCCTGTTTTGATAATAATGCCCGCAGCTTCAGTGCCTAATCCACTAGGGAATTGGCTTACAGGGTATAGCCCACTACGTACATAAGTATCAATATAGTTAATACCAATTGCCTTGTTGGCAACCTGAACTTCGTGATCACCAAGAGGAGCCAGTGTAAATGTTGCTAGTTCGAGAACATCAGCACTGCCATGAGCTGCAAATTGAATGCGTTTAGCCATTGCTATCTCCTTTATAGGATGAGGGGTTAAATAAGCGAGCTCTAAAGACCTTTATAGATAATGACAAAGGATAGCTATTTCTACAAGGCACAGATAATTGGGTTAGCGTATACTAGAGCGTACTGATACTTTTTCGATTTTTATGCAGGATTTATGGCCAGAAATAAGACCACTGACAAGCTGATGTCTGATATCAAAGACCGACAAATGGAGGGATTAAAGCTACCTCCCCATTCGCTGGAAGCAGAGCAGTCCGTGTTAGGCGGTCTGATGATAGATAACGAACGTTGGGATAATGTTTCTGAACGTGTTACCGCAGAAGACTTTTATAGTCGACCTCATCGTACTATTTTCTCGCAAATGCAACGCTTACTGGAATTAGGTAAACCTATTGACCTGATTACATTATCCGAAGCATTAGAACAAAATGCCGAACTAGACAGCGTGGGGGGATTTGCTTACTTAGCTGAGCTTTCAAAAAATACGCCAAGTGCGGCGAACATTAACGCTTATGCGGATATCGTCCGAGAACGTGCGGTTGTTCGCGATATGATAAAAGTTGCCAACGAAATTGCAGATGCCGGTTTTGATCCTCAAGGACGCACCAGTGAAGATCTACTCGACTTTGCTGAATCAAGAGTATTCCAAATCGCTGAAACTCGAGCTAATAAAGACGAAGGCCCTAAAGCAATAGAAGCAATTTTAGAAGAAACTGTTGAAAAAATAGAACAGCTCTATCAAAAACCTCACGATGGTGTCACTGGGGTTTCAAGTGGTTATCAAGATCTTGATAAGAAAACCGCAGGATTACAGAAATCAGATTTAATTATTGTCGCGGCACGTCCTTCTATGGGTAAAACCACATTTGCCATGAACTTATGTGAAAATGCGGCAATGACAGAAGAAAAACCCGTACTTATCTTCAGCTTAGAGATGCCCGGTAACCAAATCATGATGCGTATGTTGGCATCATTATCTCGTGTCGATCAGACCAGAATTCGTACAGGCCAGCTTGATGATGAAGATTGGGCGCGTATTTCAAGCACCATGGGTATTTTACTTGAAAAACGCAATATGTATATCGATGACTCATCAGGTTTAACACCAACAGAAGTACGCTCTCGTGCTCGTCGAATTTATCGTGAACATGGCGGTTTAAGCCTTATCATGATTGACTACTTGCAGCTAATGAGAGTACCTTCATTATCTGAAAACAGAACACTAGAAATTGCTGAAATTTCTCGTTCTTTAAAAGCATTAGCTAAAGAATTACAAGTTCCTGTGGTTGCTCTATCACAGTTAAACCGTAGTTTGGAACAGCGTGCTGATAAACGCCCTGTTAACTCCGACTTACGTGAATCAGGCTCTATTGAGCAGGATGCTGACCTTATCATGTTTATTTACCGCGACGAGGTTTACCACGAAAGTAGCGATTTAAAAGGTGTTGCAGAAATTATCATCGGTAAACAACGTAACGGCCCAATTGGTACAGTAAGGCTTACCTTTAACGGTCAATGGTCACGCTTTGATAACTATGCTGGTCCTGCTTACGACGATGAATAATCACTAACCTTGACTTAATTAAAGGAAGTATTGAAATAATATGAAAGCGGCAACCGCAGTGATAGATCGCCGCGCTCTGCGTCACAATTTTCAGCATGTGAGAGACTATGCCCCACATAGCCACCTGATAGCTGTCGTGAAAGCAAACGCTTATGGTCATGGGTTATTAGAAACAGCATATACCTTAATGGATAATGCTGATTGTTTTGGTGTTGCACGTATTGGTGAAGCATTAACCTTACGAAGTGGGGGTATTGTCAAACCCATTCTCCTGCTAGAAGGCTTTTTTGATGTCGTTGATCTACCTATTTTAGTCGTCAACCATATTGAAACCGTTGTTCATAGCCAAGAACAATTAGAAGCATTAGAACAGGCTGACTTAGATGAACCCGTTAAAGTATGGATGAAAATCGATACGGGTATGCACCGTTTAGGAGTACGTCCTGAAGACGCGCAAGCCTTCTATTTACGGCTTTCCGCCTGCAAAAATGTACAACAACCTATCAATATTGTGAGCCATTTTAGTCGTGCTGATGAACCCGATGTTCCTGAGGCGACACAAAAACAAATCTCACTATTTCAAGATTTTATTCAAGATAAAGCCGGTGATAAGTCTATCGCAGCTTCTGCTGGTATTTTATTTTGGCCTCAAGTCCATTATCAGTGGGTTCGCCCCGGCATTATCACTTATGGTATCTCTCCTACTGGTGATGAAAGAACGGGAAAAGACTTTGGCTTAATTCCTGCAATGACGCTAAAAACAAGCCTGATCGCTGTTCGTAAGCATAAAGCCGGTGAGCCTGTTGGTTATGGTGGCACATGGGTAAGTGAAAAAGACACTTATCTTGGCGTTATCGCCATTGGTTATGGTGATGGTTATCCTCGCAGTGCACCTTCAGGTACTCCTGTGTGGATCAATGGTCGAAAAGTGCCTATTGTGGGTCGTGTTTCGATGGATATGATCAGCGTCGATTTAGGGACTGAACTGATTGATAGTGTTGGTGATGAAGCTATTTTATGGGGAGATGTGTTGCCCGTAGAAGAAATTGCCAAATATAGTGGTATTAGCGCCTATGAGTTGATTACTAAATTAACCTCGCGCGTCATCATGGAATACCTAGACGAACAATAATACACACGATATTGTATCCCTATGACACACTAAAAGTGATTGGAGAAGAAGCCGTGTTTCAACAGGTTGAAGCGTTTCCGGGAGATCCGATTCTCTCATTGATGGATGTTTATAACAAAGACCCACGTCAGGATAAAATTAATTTAAGCATTGGTCTTTATTATGACGAAGAAGGCAAGACCCCTATTTTAGGAACAGTTTCAGTTGCACGTCAGCAACTCAATGCCATGACACCCACCGCAACACTTTATTTACCAATGGAAGGGCTGGCGCCTTATCGTAGCGAAATTCAAGATCTCCTTTTCGGTGCAGATAATCCTCTAATTGCAGAAAAGAAAATTGCCACAATCCAAACACTAGGTGGATCAGGTGCATTAAAAGTGGGTGCTGATTTTCTGCATCGCTATTTCCCAAGATCAGAAGTGTGGATAAGTGATCCAACTTGGGATAATCATGGTTCTATTTTTGCTGGCTCAGGTTTCAAAGTGAATCACTACCCTTACTTTGATCCTGAAACCAAAGGCGTAAAATTTGAAGCTCTGTTAGATTGCTTTAAAAAACTACCCGAAAAAAGCATTGTATTAATGCACCCATGTTGCCACAACCCAACAGGTTCTGATCTGACTAAAGATCAATGGGATCAAGTCACTGAAGTATTAAAATCTCGCCAAGCCATTCCATTCTTAGATATTGCTTATCAGGGATTTGCCGAAAACATAGAGGATGATGCTTACGCTATTCGGACTATGGCAAAAGCAGGATTACCGATACTTATCAGTAACTCTTTTTCAAAAATATTTGGGATCTACGGTGAACGCGCAGGCGGATTATCCATTGTTTGTGATAATGCCACTGAATGCGAACATGTATTAGGTCAGCTAAAAGCGGGTGTACGCCGTATCTATTCAAGCCCTGCAAACTATGGTGCGCAAATTGTCAACAAAGTGCTGTCAGACCAAGTATTAACCGCACAATGGCAAAAAGAAGTAGCACATATGCGTGATCGCATTAAAGAGATGAGAGTCACTTTAGTGAATGCTTTAAAAGTAGCATTACCTGAAAAGAACTTTGATCACTTATTAACGCAACGTGGCATGTTTAGTTATACCGGTTTTACACAAGCACAAGTTGATAGATTGCGAGAAGAATTTGGTATTTACCTTGTTGGTACAGGCCGTGTTTGTATGGCTGGCGTCAATACAGGAAATGTTCAGCGCATAGCCCAAGCTTTCGCTGCTGTAAGTATTTAAGCCAATCAACGTGATTTCATGATAAAAATACCTGCCTATTCTCATAAGCAGGTATTTCTTTTTACTGCATCACAACATCACTGTCGCTTTAGGTTTTCGCCTTTTATATATTGACAGCTTGCTTCTTTTCCCCAACATTACGACGCGCTTTTTCTTCCATAATCTCAATAATTTGAATATCCGTATGTTGCATTGCACGACTAGCTAATGCACAGAGATTCGCTATTGAGCTATCGACATCGTCACTGACAATACCATCAGTACCCGCAACACTTTGATTTTGCATCGCCATTAATACGGCTTTATAAGCACTCGCTGCACTACTTGATACTTTCATTGCACAGCTATTCGATGCGCCATCACAGATAATGCCACTGATATCACCAATCATACTGTTGATAGACATACTCACTGTGGTGAAATCTTTTGTGAGCAACCATGCCATTCCTGCAGCGGCTCCCATTGAAGCTGTCGTTGCAGCACAAAGAGCAGAAAGGGGGGGAAAATGGCTATGAACATAAATCGCCATTAAGTGTGATAAAACTAACGCACGCAATAAAGTTTCATCATCAGCATGGATAAATTCAGCAACCACCATAACGGGTAATGTTGCAGCAATCCCTTGATTGCCTGAGCCTGAATTACTCATTGCAGGTAATACCGCCCCACCCATGCGAGCATCAGAAGCGGCTGATGCTCTGATCATGATTTCATTAAGTAAATCTTTACCTAACAACCCTTTCTCTTGTTGCAGAATTAATGTACGACCGATTGCTAATCCATAGGTGTTTTTTAGCCCTTCTTCTGATAATGCACCGTTTAAATAGGCTGCATTGAGCATAAACTCAATCTCACTCACTGGCACATTAAGTGCGAAGTTATAGATATCTTCGGCACACACATCAGTAAAAGGTTTTTCATCAGTACATTCACAGTTATTGGCAAATGCGTTTTTATCTTCCTCAAAAACAACGTCACCATTACATTCACAACGAACAACGTGTGTATGCTCTCTGGCGATACTGACAATGGCATAACCAGACTGGCCATACACTTTAGCTTCTGAATACAGGACATCTTCACAGGGGGCTTTTACTCCCACGGTGACACAACCGCCAGAAACCAGAGTTTTAGCTTGAGCGATTGCCTCAGCAGAGGCCTTTAGCAAGACCTCTAATCCAGCTTCTGGATCGCCACCCGTTGCACCCAATGCAGCTGCAATAGGAAGTCCAGCCATTCCCGTTCCTGGTACGGTTACGCCCATTCCGTTTTTCATTAAGTTTGGTGAAACCCAAGCTTCAACACGAACAACTGGCTCGCCTAAAAGTGCGGTAGCTTTAGCCGTAGCCAGTGCTAATGAAATTGGCTCTGTACAACCTACTGCAGGTTTAACACCTTCACGTAGCTGGCGAACAAACTGTGACCATAAATGAGAATTCTTGTTCTGGCTCATAATCTAACACCTTGGATTAATTTAGTTTTTAACAACAACGCCTAACTAGAACCGAAGTTGGCGACTATGAGAATGCCAAGAACGGAGAGACACAGAGCAGTAAACCGGTAAAGATAATCAAATAAAGTGATGCACCTTTGTATTTATGTAACATTGGTACTTTGTACACTAAGTAAGCTGGAATAAGACACCCCACCATACCGAAGATTGGGCTACAAATTGAAGTGAAGCTCAACACAGGTGCATTAAGGATGATGGCACCCCATGCGAGTAGCACCGCAAAAACCATGATGCCGTTTTGTACCCATTTTTGGTTGATTTTTTCAGTCGGGATATAACGTTGAAGAATATTCATCACAATCCCTTGTGTTGCTTCACGGAAACCTAGGTAAACACCAAAGAATGCAGTCATTACGGCAAAGATATTAAGCATAACGCTAACAACGGTTACCCAACCGCCAGGGAAGAATTTCGCCGCAATAGCTAATGCTGAAATATTTTGTTCGTAGGCTTTAACGGCTTCATCGTGGCCCATTGCTAGCGTGAATGAGATTGCATAGAAGAAAACTGTACAGAACAACACACCAAACGCGATGTTCATTGCACGTAATGCTTTATGGCGAGCGACTTCACGGTTTTTATTACGGCCACGGTAAGAGATAACCATCGGACTTAATGTTTGAATAAACAGAATTGAAGTCAGTGTAAAAGGTAAGGTGATAATGGCTTCTTTAATTAAACGCCCTACAGGTGGTAACGCGCCCACATTATGTAAATGCCACATACCTATCATTGATAAACCTAATGCAGCAACAACCAATAGTTTTGTCAGCACCATAAAGCTTGATACTTTAAACAATAATTGCTCACCACGAGAAGAGATAGCCACTAAAGCACAAATCAGGATCAAGCCATAGAATGGGTTTTCTGATAACAATCCTTCCGTCACACCAAAAGTTTGTAAATAAGAAGCACTGTCGTTAGTAATTGCCGTTGAATAAACAAACATCCAAATCACTAACATCACAAAGTAAAGCGCACCTAATAAAATACCCCAGTTCTTACCGAGATAGCCCGTAATAACACTTGGATAGTCTTTACATTCAGGAGATTCGGCCAACGTATTAATAAATAGACGTTGGAAAAGATACATCGCTGGATAACCAATAATTGAGGAGAGTAGGAACACCCATAATCCCATAAGACCTACCTGCACAGGTAAAAATACGATACCTGCACCGATAGCCATACCAATACTCATGATAACCCAGCCCACATCATTGCTGTCGAATTTAATAGCTGCGCGCCATTCTTGTTCAGTCATACCTGCGCGACGAGCGCCAGCACTAGTTGCGGGATAGCTTGTGGTCTCTGTTTTTGAGGAAGCCGTTTCCATATTAGTACTCACTTTTTATATTGTAATTGTTAATAGCAAAACGAATTTTGGGGGTAAAAAGATCTATCTAACGTCGCGATATCAAAATAACCTTACTCTTTGCAGGTGTTATTTATTATGGGTAAATGATAGGGAATATTACGGAGAAAAAAGTTGTTATAAATCGTGATAGCCTGAAATGATTTAGAAAAAAATTCCCCCTTAAGGAGAAAAGTAGGATTATCTGTTCAAAGAGCATAGTAAATAATAACCTCCTCTCAAATGCATCCTCAAAAAACAAATAACCAATTGATTTATAAAATAAAATATATATTGTTATACAATAATAGTTAAGTATAACAATTGAAACAAATCACCAAATAAACTGTGCTGTCTATCACGATAGACTATGATAATCCTTTCTATTTAGCTTTGTTATATCGTATTTGGTTAAATATGTGTTACAAAACAGCATGAATAACTATTTAATCTACTTTTTTATAAAAAAGTAGATTAATAAAATAAAAATACATAAAGAAGTGAACAGTGAAAAGAGAAGATGTTTTTCAATAGAATTAAATTCTATCATTTATAAGAGATTTACTTTTCTTGAAAAAAGCACCACAAACAACAAAGGCATTATTATTTGTGGCGCTTAGATTATAAGGGAATAAGTACTGTGATATTAATAACCACGCTCTAGAATTGGCTTTAAGAATCTTGCGGTATGTGAACCTTCAAATTCTGCAACTTGCTCAGGTGTACCCGACACCAAAATTTTTCCGCCTCCACTTCCACCTTCAGGACCGAGATCAACAATCCAATCTGCGGTTTTAATAACATCAAGATTATGCTCAATCACCACAATCGTATTACCTTGATCACGCAATTGGTGTAGAACGTCGAGTAGCAGTTCAATATCCGCGAAATGAAGCCCAGTTGTTGGTTCATCTAAAATATATAATGTCTGCCCAGTACCACGTTTTGATAGCTCTTTCGCTAACTTAACCCGTTGTGCCTCTCCCCCTGATAACGTTGTAGCAGATTGTCCTAAGCGAATATAAGACAGCCCAACATCAATCAATGTTTGTAGCTTACGAGCCAGAGCAGGAACAGCATCAAAAAATTCTCTTGCCTCTTCGATAGTCATATCCAAAGCTTCGTGAATATTTTTTCCCTTGTATTTAATTTCAAGGGTTTCACGGTTATAGCGCTGACCTTTACATTGATCACAAGGAACATACACATCCGGTAAGAAGTGCATTTCAACTTTTATAACACCATCACCTTGGCAAGCTTCACAGCGTCCACCTTTTACGTTGAAACTAAAACGACCTGGCGTATAACCACGAGTACGAGATTCAGGAACCCCTGCAAACAACTCACGAATAGGTGTAAAGACACCAGTATAGGTTGCTGGATTTGAACGAGGAGTACGACCTATTGGGCTTTGGTTAATATCAATAACTTTATCGAAATGTTCTAAACCTTCAACATCTAAATAAGGTGCAGGTACGATAGTTGTAGCCCCATTTAATTGACGTTGCGCAATAGGGAATAACGTATCATTGATAAGCGTTGATTTACCAGAGCCTGACACCCCTGTAATACAGGTAAATAAACCGACAGGTAATTTTAGATTTACATTTTTTAAGTTATTACCTTTGGCACCTAAAATCGTCAGCATTTTTTCCCGCTCAACAGGAACTCGTTTATCTGGGATCGCTATACGGCGCTCACCACTTAAGAACTTACCGGTTAATGAATTCGGATTATTGATGATATCTTCAAGTGTCCCCTGAGCAACAATTTCACCGCCGTGAACACCCGCACCTGGGCCAATATCAATAATATGATCAGCAGAACGGATAGCATCTTCATCATGCTCAACAACGATCACGGTATTACCTAAGTTACGTAAGTGGATCAATGTTTCAAGCAAACGATCATTATCTCGCTGGTGTAACCCTATTGAGGGTTCATCTAATACATACATAACACCGACTAACCCAGCACCAATTTGGCTTGCCAAACGAATACGCTGTGCTTCACCACCAGATAATGTTTCAGCTGAACGCGAAAGCGTGAGATAGTTTAAACCAACATTGACTAAAAACTTCAATCGATCACTAATCTCTTTTAAGACTTTTTCTGCAATCTTTGCACGTTGACCGCTAAGCTTTAGATTTTGGAAAAAGGTCATCGCATGGCCAATGCTGTAATCTGCTATTTCAGGCAACGTCGTATTTTCAACATACACATGACGAGCTTCACGGCGTAAACGTGTACCACCACAAGAAGCACAAGAGCGATTACTAATATACTTAGAAAGCTCTTCACGCACTGCGCTTGATTCTGTCTCGCGATAACGGCGTTCCATATTATTTAATACACCTTCAAAAGGATGATGACGAACAACAACATCACCTCTATCGTTAGTGTATTTAAACTCAATATTCTCTTTACCAGACCCCGACAAAATTATTTTTTGAATATTATCAGACAAAGAATCAAAGGGCGCTTCAACATCAAAATGATAATGTTCACCTAATGAGCGCAACATTTGGAAATAGTAGAAATTACGGCGATCCCACCCTTTTATTGCACCGCCAGCAAGAGAGATCTCACGATTTTGGATCACTAAATCAGGATCAAAAAATTGCTGAACGCCTAAACCATCACAAGTAGGACAAGCCCCGGCCGGGTTATTAAAAGAGAATAAACGAGGTTCTAATTCGCTCATACTGTAACCACAAACAGGACAGGCAAAATTGGCAGAAAAAATAATATCTTCTGCATTGTTATCATCCATATCAGAGATAACCGCTGTACCGCCTGAAAGCGCTAATGCAGTTTCAAAAGATTCCGCTAAACGTTGAGCAAGATCATCACGCACTTTAAAGCGGTCAATCACCACTTCAATGGTATGTTTTTTCTGTAATTCTAAGGTCGGCGGATCAGAAAGATCACACACTTCACCATCAATACGAGCACGAATATAGCCTTGAGCTGAAAGATTATTCAGTAACTTAATGTGTTCACCTTTACGCTCTTTCACCACGGGTGCTAACAGCATTAAGCGCTTACCTTCAGGCTGCCCAAGAACATTATCGACCATTTGGCTGACCGTTTGTGCCGCTAATGGAATATCATGATCAGGACAACGAGGCTCACCAACACGTGCAAATAAAAGACGTAGGTAATCGTGTATTTCAGTAATCGTTCCCACTGTTGAACGTGGGTTATGTGACGTAGATTTCTGTTCAATCGAAATAGCGGGAGACAAACCTTCAATGTGATCAACATCAGGTTTTTCCATTAACGAAAGAAACTGACGAGCATAAGCAGAAAGCGATTCAACATAACGTCGTTGCCCTTCCGCATAAAGCGTATCAAAGGCTAAAGAGGATTTACCTGAGCCAGAAAGTCCCGTAATAACAATAAGTTTATCGCGGGGAATGACCAAATTGATATTTTTTAGATTATGGGTGCGAGCGCCCCGTACTTCGATTTTATCCATGAATATATCCCGGATTGAGAGAGTCGCCGAAAAAGAAATAATCGGATAATTATGACACAAAGTTAACTGAATGGATATACAGTATATATAGTGAAATTGAATGATGATGTAAATCCGTCATTATGAGACAGAAAAATGTCGACAATGTTCACAATTGAGAAATTCATTACTCGTCATATTCAAATTTTAGCGTACGTGATAAACTTATTCGCTTATGATTTCAAAAAATTTACTTTCGCAGGAGTACCTCACATGGCGAGCAGAGGCGTAAACAAAGTTATTCTTATCGGTAATTTAGGGCAGGATCCGGAAATCCGTTATATGCCAAGTGGTGGTGCAGTTGCTAACCTAACACTGGCAACATCAGAAAGCTGGCGCGATAAACAAACCGGTGAAATGAAAGAAAAAACCGAGTGGCACCGTGTGGTAATTTTCGGAAAATTAGCGGAAATTGCAGGCGAATATCTGCGTAAAGGTTCACAAGTGTATATCGAAGGTCAATTACAAACACGTAAATGGCAAGATCAAAGCGGCCAAGACAGATATAGCACTGAAGTTGTCGTTAACATCGGCGGCACAATGCAGATGTTAGGTGGCCGTGGTGGTCAAGATAATGCACCTTCACAAGGTGGTCAAGGCGGTTGGGGTCAACCACAACAGCCACAAGCATCACAACAATTTAGCGGTGGCGCACAATCTCGCCCAGCACAACAACCCGCAGCAACGCCAGCGCCAAGCAATGAACCACCAATGGATTTTGATGACGATATTCCGTTCTAAGATTGCTTAATCTTAAAACCTTTAAAAAATTAACCCAGCTTAGGCTGGGTTTTTTGTTGCTTATCGTCACTACATATCATCCTCTAAAATAGCGTTACAAGATGAAAATTTTTCAATTCAGATACAAAACATCGTTGTTTCCATCAGCATCTTCTTTTAAAAGAAAATTAAGAGCCGAGGTTATTTTCACAAAACCCCACTTTACACAAAGGTTTGCTCTTGAAAAATATGATAGGATTTGGATCATTAACAACGTCTGAGAGCATCTGATCCCCATGAATGAAGAGAAATTGCTCGCTCAGGCAGAAAAGCTCTGCCAGAAACGAGGTGTTCGCCTGACTTCACAACGTCTGGCAGTATTGCGTCTGATAATGCAGCAACCTTCTGCTATCAGCGCATACGACTTATTGGATTTATTACGCCAAGTTGAACCACAAGCAAAGCCACCCACGGTATATCGCGGGCTAGAATTTTTACTTGAGCAAGGATTTATCCATAAAATAGAATCCACCAACAGTTATGTGCTTTGTCATCATTTTGATGATGTTGAACATACGTCAGTAATGCTAATTTGTGACCGTTGTTTATCTGTCACTGAAAAGAACAGCCATAAAATTGAAGATGCGATTTCATTACTGGCAAAAGAGAGTGGATTTCATCTGCGCCACAGCGTAATAGAAATTCATGGGTTATGTTCACAGTGCCATGAAGCACAAGAGTGTACACACCCTGAAGGTTGTCATCATGATCACAGTATGGATGATAATCTAAAGCAGAAAAAAACCGGCGACTATAAGCCTCGTTGATTGCATTACTGCTAGAAATTCTACAAATGAAAAATGCAGATGATTTTGTGGTTTTACCCATCATCTGCATCTTTATAAAATAAGTTGTGTTGACTTATTTTGGTACAAATTACAACCATTCACCGTTACGAATAACCCCTACTGCTAAACCTTCAACAGTAAAGTTTTGCTCGCGTAAATCGACGATAATAGGTGAAAATTCTGGATTTTCTGCATGAAGCTCAATTTTATTACCGCTTTTCTTAAAGCGTTTTACGGTCACTTCATCTTCAATACGTGCCACAATCACTTGCCCGTTATGAACATCTTGCGTTTTATGTACAGCAAGTAAATCGCCATCCATAATACCGATATCTTTCATCGACATACCATTAACGCGCAATAAAAAATCTGCGCTTGGTTTAAATAGCATTGGGTCAACTTGATAATGGCTTTCAATATGTTCTTGCGCTAACAATGGTTCACCAGCAGCGACTCGCCCAATTAATGGCAATCCTTCTGGCTCTTCTTCCATTAGCAAACGGATACCTCTAGATGCACCAGAGATAATTTCTATCACACCTTTACGAGCAAGCGCCTTTAAGTGCTCTTCTGCCGCATTTGGTGAGCGAAACCCAAGTTGGGAAGCTATTTCAGCCCGTGTTGGTGGCATACCCGTTTGCGAAATGTGATCACGAACCAAATCGTAAACCTGCTGCTGCCTTGCAGTTAATGCTTTCATTCCGCCCCCTGTTTGTTTATACAGTCAGACTGTGAGTATATACAGGTATATGACGATTTGAAACCTTAAATGAATATAAAATACGCATCTTTGGATTATTCTTCGACAAAAATAGAATTTTTTAACTTTATGCGAAGAAATGTCCCCAAAGAATGGTTACCCAAATAAATAATCCCAATATAATAGCAATAAGAACGGCGGCAGAACCCATATCTTTTGCACGTCCTGATAATTCGTGGTATTCAGATCCAATTCGATCGACAACTGCTTCTATGGCACTATTTACCAGTTCCAAAATTACAACCAATACAACGGAACCAACGAGTAAAATGCGCTCTAGACCACTGACATCAATGAAAAATGAAAGGATAATTGCAACCAAGGTCACAATGACTTCTTGTCTAAAAGCGGCTTCATTTATCCAAGCAGCACGAATGCCTTTGCATGAATAGCCACCAGCTTTGATGATTCGGGTAAGACCTTTATTTTGATTAGTCATAATAAACTCTATCGAAAACAAACGATTATTTTGCCACTTTTCTCTATTAATATTGTCACAGCACCACAGATCTACGAAAGACTTTCTGTTATGCTTTCGAAGTATTGCTAATAAGAGGCTACAACTATTTATGTCAGCTTGGCGTAAACTATATTATAACACATTGAATTTACCACTAAAATTACTGGTAAAAAGTAAACGAGTTCCGACTGATCCTATCACTGAATTAGGGTTGGATTCGTCGCGATCTTTTCTTTATGTGCTGCCTTATCATTCAAAGGCAGACTTACTAACATTAAGACAGCAATGTTTATCTTTAGGATTACCTGATCCACTGAAACCCATTGAGATAAGTGGAACGAAGCTCCCTGCGTATGTCTTTATTGATGACGGCCCAAGAGTATTCCGTTACTACTCACCTGATCCTCGTAAAGATTCCGTGAAAACATTCCACGCTTATCTTGATGCACATCGTAATAATCCGCATCTTGATATCGAAATGTTGCCTGTTTCTGTAATGTTTGGTCGCTCGCCTGGCCGTGAAGGCCACAATGGCGTCCCGCATTTACGTGTGCTTAACGGTATCCAAAAATTTATCGCGATCCTTTGGCTGGGGCGTGACAGTTTTGTTCGTTTTTCACCCACTGTATCAATGCGTGAAATGGCGAACGAACACGGAACTGACACCAGTATAGCGCGAAAGCTTGCCCGCGTTGCGCGTATTCATTTTTCTCGCCAGCGTTTAGCGGCCGTTGGTCCGAAATTACCAGCACGCCAAGATCTCTTCAATAAATTGCTTTCATCAAAAGCCATTGAAAAAGCCATTGAAGATGAATCAAAAGCGAAAAAAATCTCTCTCGATAAAGCACGTAAAAATGCCACTGATATCATGGAAGAAATTGCTGCTAACTTCTCGTATGAAGCAGTGCGTATTAGTGATCGCGTACTAAGTTGGACATGGAATAAGCTCTATCAAGGTATCAACGTTTATAATGCCGAACGCGTACGCAAACTCGCACAAGATGGACATGAGATTGTTTATGTACCTTGTCACCGTAGCCACATGGACTACTTACTGCTTTCTTATGTGCTTTATCATCAAGGCTTGGTTCCCCCACATATCGCAGCGGGTATTAACCTTAATTTCTGGCCAGCAGGCCCGATATTCCGCCGTTTAGGGGCTTTCTTTATACGAAGAACCTTTAAAGGTAATAAGCTGTACTCCACTATTTTCCGTGAATATTTAGGTGAGCTATTTACACGTGGCTACTCTATTGAATATTTTGTTGAGGGTGGACGTTCGCGTACAGGTCGATTGTTAGATCCTAAAACAGGAACACTTTCAATGACAGTACAAGCAATGTTACGTGGTGAAACTCGCCCAATCTCTGTTGTACCAATTTACATTGGATATGAACACGTTATGGAAGTGGCGACGTATGCCAAAGAGTTACGTGGTGCAACAAAAGAGAAAGAAGGCTTTATGCAGATGATAAGAGGATTACGTAAATTACGTAACCTTGGTCAAGGCTACGTTAACTTTGGTGAGCCTATCTCTGTTGCACAATACCTAAATCAGGCGGTTCCACAGTGGCGTGATGATATTGATCCCATTGAGCCTCAGCGCCCAAGCTGGTTAAACCCAGCAGTAAGCGCACTGGCTGACAATATTATGGTTCATATCAATAATGCAGCCTCAATTAATGCGATTAACTTGGTATCAACGGCACTGTTAGCATCACGTCAGCGAGCACTTACAAGAGAACAGCTGTTAGAGCAAGTCAATTGTTATCTGCAATTATTACGCAATGTACCTTATTCTGCAGACATGATTGTGTCTAATAAAAGCGCCGAGGCGTTATTAGAACACGCTCTGCAATCAGATAAATTCCAAGTCGAAAAAGACAGTCTGGGTGATATTGTGGTACTTCCTCGTGAAAGTGCGGTATTAATGACGTATTACCGTAATAACACGATCCACTTAATGGTCACACCATCATTAATTGCCAGTATCATCTTGCATCATGAAAAAATTCATCGTGATGATTTAATGAAACAGGTTGAATTAATCTTCCCTCTGATTAAAGCAGAATTGTTTATTCGCTATGAGAAAGAAGAATTGCCTGAAGTCATTAATACCTTGATTGCAGAATTGTGTCGCCAGCGTCTAATTTTTTGTGATAGTGATGGTTTACTACGTATTAATCCAGCACGTATTCGCCCATTGCAACTTTTAGCAGCCAGCGTCAGAGAAACATTACAACGTTATGGCATTACACTATCTTTACTCAATTTTGCCCCAGAAATTAGTCGGGCATTACTGGAAAAAGAGAGTCGTATCCTAGCGCAACGTCTTTCTGTCTTGCATGGTATCAACGCACCTGAATTCTTTGATAAAGCGGTTTTCTCCACCTTAGTTTCAACACTGCGTGAAGAAGGCTATCTCAATGATAACGAAGATATTCTAAAAGCAGATGCATCTGCTCTTTACCAAGTGATTGCTAAATTGATGTCACCAGAGATCCGCTTAACTATTGAGAGTGTTGGTGTCACTGAAGATAACAATTCAGCACAGATAATTGATGAAAAAAGTGAACCTAAAGCTAATAAATAATCAGTCATAACGTTATGACTTGTTATAGAAAAGGGATAAGCTCATTGCTTATCCCTTTTTGTTTTGACTTAATCGTAGAGAATAGTTTAGCGCTTACTTATCTTAAAAATAACTAAATAAAATACCTGCAAATAAAACGAAACCAACATAGTTATTATTCATAAAAGCTTGGAAGCACGGCGCTCTTTCACGCTCTGCTATAAGCTTTTGTTGATAAATAAACAAGGCAGTCACTAATAATAGCGACCAATAGTAAATACCTTTTAAATTCAATAAGATACCGATAAAAACTAATAATGCCAACATCACAAGCTGTAAAATACCGATAATAATCTTGTCATAACGACCAAATAAAATGGCAGTAGATTTAACACCAATTTTTATATCATCATTACGATCAACCATTGCATATTGCGTATCGTAAACTACAGACCAAACAATGTTGACCAAAAATAATAACCAACATACTAATGGTAAGCTTTCAGAAACAGCCGCAAACCCCATAGGAATTGACCAACCAAAAGCCATACCTAAAATCAGTTGAGGCAGATTGCTAAATCGTTTAACGAAAGGATAAAACCAGGCGAGCGCAAGCCCTGCAACAGAGAGCCAAATGGTCATCGTATTGAGTGTTAGGACTAATCCAAAAGATAAGAGAACCAAAACAATAAATAAAATTTTGCTCTCTTTTTCTGTCACAGCCCCACTAGGTAATGGTCGATTTTTAGTTCGTTCAACACTGCCATCAATTTTTCGGTCAGCAAAGTCGTTTATTACACACCCAGCAGCACGCATAGAGAACACGCCAATAGTAAAAACAATCAGGATATGCCAATCAGGAAAGCCTTTAGCAGCAATCCATAAAGCCCAATAAGTTGGCCAAAGTAATAATAGCGCTCCGATAGGTTTATCTATACGCATTAAACGGCTATATGCTTGCCATTTACTTTGCGTCATACTTCCCTCCAATTTTAGCTCCCCCTAATTACTTCTCATACACTGGTGATGCAGGTAGAAATACCTCAGTTAATAATAAAGGTTTATCTGAAAGCTGGAAACGAGAACGGCGTAACCAATACCCGTTTTGTTGCCCGATATGAATAAAATCGCGACTTAAGGTTGTTTCCTGAAACAAATAACGCCCAAGTGGAACAGTTCTGAGATTGACCAGTTTTCTATCTTCGCCTGTCAGGGTCTCTTCGGGTACTAACGTCCGCCCTAATAACCAAGGAATATCGTCACCACACAATACCACTTCTCTTAACCAATAACGCTGACTTTTGGGTAGACAGGTTTTTTCATCAGCAGACTCAATAAAGTCAATAAATCCTTCTTGATAAGGCATTACAGTGACTTTTTGGCAATATTGCTCAAATCGCCGTGTCATTGAGCCTAATTCCATTAACCAGCTTAATGTACTTTCATTAATACTTTCATGTTCCTCACTGGGCAACCAATGGATAGGAGCAGGTGTAATTATTGATTTTCTGAACATTATTTCATCATCGCGCGTCGATGATCCTAGCTTGTGTGAATCATGATCCATAAGGATATCATGATGTGACTAAGGGAAGTTAAAAGCTGATAACATTTCGCATAAATAATCTAAAAAAGCGTTAAAAGAAAATCAAACTGAGCACTCACTGATCAAAAAAACAAAGGAGGTCATAAAACCTCCTTTGTATCTAACCAACTACTTATATTCAATTTATTCGATTAACGCCAAGCTTTGTAACGATTAATTAGGTTATTTGTTGAACTATCATGGCTGTTAACACTTTCCTTACCTTTTAATTCAGGAAGGATACGATTAGCAAGCTGTTTACCTAATTCAACCCCCCATTGGTCGAAAGTGAAGATATTAAAAATAACGCCTTGTACAAAGATTTTATGTTCATACATCGCAATTAATGCGCCTAAAGAATAAGGCGTAATTTCTTTTAACAATATAGAGTTAGTTGGACGATTACCTTCAAACACTTTAAAAGGTGCAACATAGCCCATCGTTTTAGGATCTTTTCCTGCAGCTGCAAATTCTGTATCTACTTGCTCGCGTGTTTTACCAAAGGCCAATGCTTCTGTTTGAGCAAAGAAGTTAGACATTAATTTAGCGTGATGATCTGATAGTGGATTATGGCTAATCGCAGGCGCAATAAAATCACAAGGAATAATTTTTGTGCCTTGGTGTATCAGTTGATAAAACGCATGCTGGCCATTTGTACCCGGCTCACCCCAAATAATAGGCCCCGTCTGATAATTGACTTTGTTTCCATCACGATCAATATACTTACCATTTGATTCCATATTGCCTTGTTGGAAGTACGCTGCAAAACGGTGCATGTACTGATCGTATGGCAGAATCGCTTCAGTTTCTGTGCCAAAAAAATTGTTATACCAAATGCCAATCAGAGCAAGGATCATCGGAATGTTATTTTCAGCATCAGCGGTTCTAAAGTGATTATCCATAGCATGCGCACCTTCGAGTAATTGCTCAAAGTTGTCATAACCAACAGATAATGCGATAGACAAACCAATGGCTGACCATAATGAATAACGCCCACCCACCCAATCCCAGAATTCAAACATATTGGCAGTGTCGATACCGAATTTTTCAACTTCTGTGCTATTCGTGGACAAAGCGACAAAGTGTTTAGCAACAAAAGCACTCTCTTTAGCCGAGGCTAAGAACCAATCTCTTGCAGAGTGCGCATTTGTCATGGTCTCTTGTGTTGTAAATGTTTTTGATGCAATTAAGAATAATGTCGTTTCGGGATCGCATTTTTTCAGTGTTTCGGCGATATGTGTACCATCAACATTCGAAACGAAATGCATAGTAAGGTGATTTTTATACGGGCGTAATGCTTCTGTTACCATATAAGGGCCAAGATCAGAGCCACCGATACCAATATTGACAACATCAGTAATTGCTTTGCCTGTATAACCTTTCCATTCACCACTAATAATACGCTCACTGAATTTTTTCATTTTATTCAGTACTGCATTAACTTCTGGCATAACATCTTTGCCATCAACAATGACGGGAGTATTGCTACGATTACGTAATGCAGTATGCAATACAGCACGATCTTCAGTGCGGTTGATTTTTTCACCCACAAACATGCTATTTATCGCACCTTCTACATCACATTCCTTAGCCAAAGCCTGCAATTTCTCTAATGTTTCTTTCGTAATACGGTTTTTTGAAAAATCCACTAGAATGTGGTCTGAAAACATTTTTGAGAATTGCTCAAAACGTGATGGATCCTGAGCAAAAAGCGTTTTCATCTCGGTATCTTTGATCACCGAATAATGGTTTTCTAATGCCTTCCAAGCTAGGGTTTGAGTTGGGTTTACATTTTTCATTCACAATACTCTCTTAAGATTACAATCCAATATTCTCAGATTGTAGCCTGACATTTAATAGTTACAGTCAATTCTTTCTCATTTGATGATATTGGTCAAAACCAATCAACAAATCTAGTACTAATTACCTACATTGGTAAAACCGATAATGTGAAGCTGATTATTAATTAAATTGATTATTCTTCACTCCGCATTGACTCTCTACTTAATAACCGATATTCCTAATTGTGTCCAACATCTCATTTTTGCTTAAAGGAATACGACAATGACTGATAATACTGCTACGCCTTCATCTTCATCTTCGCCATACACTATCGCTAAATTTGGTGGCACCAGTGTTGCTAACTATTCAGCAATGGAAAAATGTGCAGATATTATCCTGAAACAAAAGTCTGTTCGTGTCGTCGTCCTTTCCGCATCTGCAGGAGTCACTAATCTACTGATTGAACTTGCAGCTGGCACTGAACCCACACAACGAGAGGCTTTACTTTCACAAGTTCGTGATATTGAGTACGCGATTATCAATCAACTTTCTCAGCCAGAAATTATTTCACAAGAAATAAATCGCCTGCTTGAGAATATTGAGATGCTCTCTGAAGCGGCTGCATTAGCAACTTCTGATGCATTAACAGACGAACTTGTCAGTCATGGCGAATTAATGTCAACCTTACTTTTTGTTGAGTTACTACGTGAAAAAGGCATACAAGCAGATTGGTTTGACGTCAGAAAAGTGATGAAAACGAATGATCTATTTTGTCATGCTGAACCCGATATGGTGCAACTCACAGAACTCACACAAAGTCTTATTCAACCTCGTTTAGAAGAAACCGTTATTGTCACACAAGGCTTTATTGGCCAAGAACCAAAAGGGAGAACCACAACCCTAGGGCGTGGTGGAAGTGACTATACTGCAGCTCTGATTGGTGAAGCACTAGGCATGTCTCGTGTAGATATCTGGACGGATGTACCAGGTATTTACAGCACCGACCCAAGAATAGTGCCAGAGGCGCATCGTATTGATCAAATTGCTTTCGATGAAGCGGCAGAGATGGCTACCTTTGGGGCTAAAATTTTGCATCCTGCCACATTATTGCCCGCCGTTCGTAGTGGTATTCCAGTGTTTGTGGGTTCAAGCAAAGCCCCTGAAGAAGGGGGAACTTTAGTTTGTGCTCAAACAGAAAATCCACCTGTATTCCGTGCGATTGCACTACGTAGAAAGCAAACATTACTCACGTTACATAGCCTAAAAATGCTTCATGCGCGTGGCTTCTTAGCTGAAATTTTTACCATTTTATCGCGCCACCATATTTCGGTTGATGTGATAACAACCTCTGAAGTCAGTATTGCTTTAACCCTTGATACAACAGGTACAACCAATTCATCAGGTAGTTTATTAACTAATGCATTATTAACCGAGCTTTCTGCATTATGCCGTGTTGAAGTAGAAGAAGATCTGGCATTAGTTGCCGTGATTGGTAATTCACTTTCACAGGTAAATGGTTTAGGTATTAAGATTTTCGGTACATTAGAAGATTATAATATTCGTATGATTAGCCATGGTGCAAGTACTCACAATTTATGTTTATTAGTTGATGGCAAAGATGCGGATAATATTGTACGTAAATTGCATGATACGTTATTTTAATTAATAACTAATAATATATAAAAGAGAGATAAATAATTATTTCTCTTTTTTTAACCTTGGGTTTAAAAAAGATAAAAGTTTTAAAGTCATTGTTTTATCACTTATTAAAATAAACACCTTATTTAATTAATAAGGTAGTGAAAATGAAAATATATAATGACTTTAGCATCTGTAATGCTCTAAAAAATGCAGCAAGTGAAAAATCAATTTCAAAATCTGATTTGGAGAATTTAAGAGCCAGCATCACCTATATCTATAATTCAGAAATAAGCAGTGTAACCTTATCGAAAGAACAAAAAACTAATGCAATATATCAAATTGAAAAGGATGGAACAGCAAAGGATTTTACTCCATCAACGATAGATAAATAGCGCGTAAAATCAATTAGTTACCTTGATAACAAAGTAGATAATAAATCATCAAAAATCAAAGAACACACTATAATATAAAATAATATAGACAAAATAAAAGAAATAAATTCAAAAAATCTTTAAATTTAAAGAATTAAAAAGGCCTCTTTCTCTAAGAAGCCTATTCTCTATTTTTTAATAAACCCGATAACCACCATATTTCTTAGCAAATTGATTAAATTTACCAAAATCAATTAAAGCGATTTCTAAAGAACGATGAGCAAGATGTGACATTTTTGCAATTTTTTCAACAAAAACCCGGTTATCTTCCAGTAGTTTAGCGGTAAGTGTAGCAGCAATTATTTCGCACTCTTTTGGTGTGACTATCCAACCATCATTCGTAGCAAATTTATGGATAGGGATATTGCCGTCTTTTTCACTCTCTTTGGCTAATAGCGCCTCTTCTTCTTTCATTGCCTGTTTAAATAACACGATTTCTTCTTCAACAGGCTCAGGGGAAGTAGGAATTTGATGATAAATATAATCCCCCACCTCTTCAATTCGTGCTGGTGTCATTTCAGCTCTCAGCCAAATTTTATCAAATGCTTTTTCATCTAAAATTGTCTCTGTATCTAAGCTTCCTGTTAGTTGCATCAAATTTAAAAACGCATTAATTAAAACTTCACTTAATGGGTAATTTCCTTTTGCTAAAGAAGGAAATGGCACTTCAGCGCCAGCAGGTGGGGTTTTCTGAAGATACAAAGTATAGTTCATCATAATGTCCTTTTTTTCTGATACAGGCTTATAGCTTATACACCTTTAGTGGGAACTGCGAGAGGAAATAATAAGGGGATATTACTATCCCCTCACTCTTTATTACATTATTGAGACCTTGAAATAAACTAAGACTCATACCCTAAATTAGGTGCTAACCAGCGTTCAACTTCACTCACGCTCATCCCTCGGCGTTTTGCGTAATCTTCAACCTGATCTTTTTGTATTTGAGCAACCGCGAAATATTTACTTTCAGGATGACTAAAATACCAACCGGATACTGAAGCACCTGGCCACATAGCATAAGCATCTGTTAGCTTCATACCAATGCGATTTTCAACATCAAGCAACTGCCAAATTTTCGCTTTTTCTGTGTGTTCAGGACAAGCTGGATATCCCGGCGCAGGACGTGTTCCTTGATATTTTTCTCGAATAAGCTCGTCATTAGAGAGATTTTCATCAGGACTATAACCCCAAATTTTTGTTCTCACTTGTTGGTGCAGATATTCAGCAAAAGCTTCTGCTAATCTATCTGATAACGCTTTGACCATAATTTTATTGTAATCATCATGAGCATTATCATAAGCATTGGCTAGCGTGTCTTCTTCTAGCCCTCCAGTTACAGCAAAAGCCCCGAAATAGTCAGGAACACCACTTTCTACGGGCGCAATAAAATCTGCTAAACAGTAGTTAGGAAACTCTTTTTTCTCTGTTTGCTGACGCAAATGGCAACTGTGCAATAACGCATGCTGTCGGCTTTCATCTTGATAAATAACAATATCATCCCCCAGACGATTAGCAGGGAAGATCCCCATAATCCCTTTAGGTGTGAGTAAGTTTTCATGACTTAGCTTATCCAGCATCGCATTTGCATCAGAAAATACCCGTTTCGCCTCTTCACCCACCACGTCATCTTCTAAAATACGCGGGTATTTTCCTGCTAAAGACCACGTCATAAAGAAAGGTGTCCAGTCGATATATTCACGCAACACATCAATGCTTGCCGTAATTTCTTGCACACCTAGTTGGTTCGGTTTGGGGGGCGTGTAATTCAGCCAATCAATTTTGAGTGCATTGGATCGCGCAATATCTAAAGAGACTGGCGGTGTACGTGGTTTTTTTCTAGCGTATTGCTGGCGTACTATTTCATATTCACGCCGTGTTTTTGCAACAAAATCAGCTTTTTGAGTTTCAGATAATAGAGCAGCTACAACACCTACCGTACGTGATGCATTTTGTACATAAACGGTAGGATGACTATAATTTGGTTCTATTTTTACGGCAGTATGAGCTTTAGACGTTGTGGCACCACCAATCATTAATGGCAACGAAAAGCCCCGCCTTTCCATCTCTTTAGCCACATTCACCATTTCATCAAGTGACGGGGTAATCAGACCTGAAAGACCAATAATATCGACTTTTTCATCAATCGCCGTTTGCAGGATCTTATCGCAAGGCACCATCACACCCAAATCAATAATCTCATAGTTATTACACTGCAAAACAACACCCACAATATTTTTACCGATATCGTGAACGTCGCCTTTTACGGTAGCCAGTAAAATTTTACCTGCGGAAGTACCTGCTTGTTTAGTGGCTTGAATATAAGGCTCAAGATACGCAACAGCTTGCTTCATCACTCGCGCTGATTTTACAACTTGAGGTAAGAACATTTTACCTTCACCGAACAAATCACCGACGATATTCATACCATTCATCAATGGCCCTTCAATAACCTCAATCGGACTTGAGGCCTGTTGACGACACGCTTCGGTATCTTCAACAATAAATTCGGTGATCCCTTTAACTAAAGCGTATTCTAGACGTTTCTCTACATCCCATTGTCGCCATTCAGCAAGTTGATGGTTTTGTTCATCACTTTTCGTTCCACGATAACGCTCTGCCAATGCTAATAGATTATCAGTGCTTTCTTCATGGCGATTTAAAATAACGTCTTCTACAGCATTACGTAGCTCATCAGGCAATGAGTCGTAAATAGCAAGTTGTCCTGCATTCACAATCCCCATATCCATGCCATTTTTTACGGCGTAATAAAGAAAAACAGAGTGAATAGCTTCACGAACAGGATCGTTCCCTCGAAATGAGAATGAAACGTTAGATACCCCACCAGAAATTAAAGCATAAGGTAGTTGAGATTTAATATCTGCACAGACTTCAATAAAATCAACAGCATAATTATTATGTTCAGCAATACCTGTCGCGACTGCAAAAATATTAGGATCAAAAATAATATCTTCAGGTGGAAAACCTGCTTGCTCTGTTAATAACTGATAAGCCCGGCGACAGATTTCGATTTTACGCTCTCTAGTATCCGCTTGCCCCACTTCATCAAACGCCATAACAACAACAGCAGCACCATATTTACGCACTAATTTAGCATGTTCAAGAAAAGGAACTTCTCCCTCTTTCATAGAAATCGAGTTAACAATTCCCTTGCCTTGGATACACTTTAATCCCTCTTCGATTACTTCCCATTTTGAAGAGTCGATCATCACCGGAACCTTGGCAATATCAGGCTCACCAGCAATAAGGTTGAGAAAACGTGTCATGGCTTCAACTGCATCTAACATGCCTTCATCCATGTTGATATCGATGATTTGAGCACCATTTTCAACTTGCTGACGCGCAACATCCAATGCTTCTTGATAATTACCTTCTTTTATCAAGCGCTTAAATTTTGCAGAGCCCGTTACGTTAGTTCGTTCCCCCACATTCACAAACAATGAGTTCTCATCAATCACTAAAGGTTCTAAACCTGAAAGGCGACACGCTTTCTTAAGAGTTGGTAATGTTCTTGGGGCAATACCTTCTACTGCTTGTGAAATTGCAAGAATATGTTCAGGTGTTGTTCCACAACATCCTCCCACAATATTGAGAAAACCAGATTGTGCCCACTCTTTAATTTGCTCAGCCATTTCTTGAGCGTCTAAGTCATAGCCTCCAAACGCATTAGGTAAACCTGCATTAGGATGAGCACTGACATAGGTTTCAGAAATTTGTGAAAGTGTTTGAATATATTGGCGTAATTCTTTAGGGCCTAGCGCACAGTTTAAACCAAATGAAAGCGCATCGGCATGGCGTAAGGAGTGGTAGAATGCTTCTGTGGTTTGACCCGTTAACGTTCTTCCTGAAGCATCTGTAATGGTGCCAGATATCATCACAGGTAATTCAATATTCAGCGATTCAAATTCACATTTTATCGCAAAAATAGCTGCTTTCGCATTTAATGTGTCGAAAATAGTTTCGACCATAATTAAATCGACACCGCCTTTAATTAACCCTCGAGTCGCTTCTCGATACGCGACCACCAACTTATCAAATGAAACATTACGAAAAGCGGGATCATTAACATCAGGAGATATGGACGCCGTTCTATTTGTTGGTCCTAAAACACCAGCGACATAACGCGGTTTATCGGGAGTTAAAGTACTCCATTTATCTGCACAGGTTTTCGCTAATTTTGCCGCTTCTTCATTTAATTCAAAACAGAGCGACTCCATCTGATAATCAGCCATCGCAATGGAAGTCGAGTTAAAGGTGTTGGTTTCAACAATATCAGCCCCCGCCTGGAAATAAGCGTCATGAATATCGGCAATAATTTGGGGTTGTGTTAACACTAAAAGATCATTATTTCCTTTAACATCACAACCCCAATCAGCAAAACGCTCACCTCGATAATCAGATTCTGTCAGTTGATATTGCTGGATCATTGTACCCATTGCACCATCAAGTACTAAGATACGTTTTTCTAATGCTTCCACTAGTTGTTGTTTTATGTTTGCCACGTTGTTTCCTCTTAACCGAGAATGTTTTTATTCTTATTTCTTTATTTTTCTTTCGTTGTTTTTTTATCCTACCATATCTTTTTACAAAGATTTCTAAGACGAAGATGAGAGATTTTCACTCAGTAATAAATACTTTTAATAAATATTTCTTATCACACACTTTGTTTTGAAAAATGCAGTGATCGGAGGAGTTTTATTATGCGAGATAGTTCATAATAGATATTAATATGGATAGCATTTCTGGAGTGTATGCATGACAGTTTCCCCTACAAATAAAAAAGTGCGTAAGACGAAAACAACTGCCACTCAAAGCACTGCACAAGGAGGGCCGGTTCAGTCGTTAAGTCGTGGACTGACATTATTGGAATATATTTCCGAATCTCCGGGTGGTATTGCCCTAACTGATCTCGCCTTTCAAGCTGGATTACCCAATTCCACAACGCACCGCTTACTCACTACACTTCAACAGCATGGTTTTGTCCGTCAAGTTGGAGATTTAGGATTGTGGGTTGTTGGTACACATGCTTTTATTGTTGGTAGTAGCTTTCTGCAAACTCGTAATCTTTTAGTGATGGTGCATCCTATTTTGCGTCAGTTGATGGAAGATTCTGGTGAAACCGTCAATCTGGCTATTCTTGACCAAATTGAATTTGATGCCGTAATCGTCGATCAAGTGCAATGTAATGCACTAATGAGAATGTCAGCACCTATTGGTGGTAAATTACCGATGCATGCATCAGGTGCCGGTAAAGCATTTCTTTCAACATTACCAGAAAATAAATTACTGCCTTTACTCCAGAAAAAAGGCTTGATGGCCTATACCCCACATACCCGAACACTTCCTTCATCTTTAAAAGAAAACCTAGAGCAGGCCCGTAAACAAGGCTTCTCTTTTGATGATGAAGAGCATGCTTTAGGCCTACGTTGCATTGGCGCTTGTATTTATGATGAACACCACCAGCCTTTTGCCGCAATTTCACTTTCAGGGCCCGTATCTAGAATGACAGATTCACGCATCACTGAATTAGGCGCAATGGTTATCAAAGCAGCAAAACAAATTAGTCGTGAATATGGTGGAATAAAAAGTTAATCCTATCTATCACCTTCCTCATTGCAAAACGATAACACTGAGGAAGGAACTCCTTAATTAAACCGATTCAGCTTTTTTAAAATGACAGGTTTTAAGCTTTATTTCCGTTAAATATAAAAAAACCATTATTTATCACCTAAAAAAATTGATGTTGATCACAGATGTTGTTTAAGACGCGCTAAGAGTATTGCAACTCATCTTGTTACCCGTAACAATGTTACCGGTAACAAAATACTATAGCTAAATTCTCATACTCTCTTTTCATAGCCAATAGTAACGCTGATCACCCTGTGTGAATAAAGGAAGCATCATTATGAACCCTAAAAACCATGACCCAATTCAGAACGACTTTGTTCCGCTTAACGAGACTGTAAAACAGGTGACAGAGCGTATTATTACTCGCTCACAATTGACCCGTCGCGCTTATCTGAAAAAAATTGAAGTTGCAAAAAGCCAAACAGTACATCGTGCTCAGTTGGCTTGCGGTAATTTAGCTCATGGTTTCGCTGCTTGTCAGGCTGATGATAAAAATCGCCTAAAAAATATGGTTCATAATGATATTGCCATTATCACTGCTTACAATGATATGTTGTCAGCGCATCAACCATATGAAAATTATCCTCAAAAAATTAAAAAAGCATTACATGCTGTTGGTGCCGTAGGGCAAGTTGCGGGCGGTGTTCCAGCTATGTGCGATGGTGTCACTCAGGGTCAAGACGGCATGGAGTTATCACTCCTTAGCCGTGATGTGATTGCAATGTCAGCGGCTGTTGGTTTATCCCATAATATGTTTGATGGTGCACTCTATTTAGGGATCTGCGATAAAATTGTTCCTGGACTGACGATGGCAGCACTCTCTTTTGGTCATCTTCCTGCTATTTTTGTTCCTGCAGGTCCAATGACGAGTGGTTTACCTAATAAAGAAAAAGTACGTATTCGCCAGCTTTATGCTGAAGGTAAAGTGGATCGTAACGCTTTGTTAGAAGCCGAAGCTGCATCTTACCATAGCATTGGTACCTGCACCTTTTACGGTACAGCGAACTCAAATCAGATGGTCATGGAAATGATGGGACTACATTTACCTGGCGCTTCTTTTGTCCATCCAGATACACCATTACGTGATGCATTGACTGAGGCGGCAGCTAGCCAAATAGTACGTCTTACTGAGAACTCCGGTAACTACCTCCCTATCGGTCAATTAGTTGACGAGAAGGTGATTGTAAATGGCATTATTGCTCTGTTAACAACAGGCGGATCCACTAACCTGACAATGCATTTAGTTGCGATGGCACGCGCGGCTGGCATTATCATTAATTGGGATGATTTTTCTGAACTTTCACAAGTCGTGCCACTGATTGCTCGCATTTATCCTAATGGACCTGCTGATATCAACCAGTTTCAAGCCGCAGGTGGTATTGCACTAATTATTCGTGAACTACTGAAAAAAGGCTTAATTCATCGTGATGTCAATACTGTTGCAGGATTTGGTATTGAACGTTATACCTTAGAACCTTGGCTAAATGAGGGTAAGCTCGATTGGCGTGAAGGTTCGACAAACTCTTTAGATAAAGATGTCATCGCTGATATCAATACACCTTTTTCCTCACATGGTGGCACACAAGTAATGCAAGGTAATTTAGGTAGAGCTGTAATGAAAACCTCTGCTGTCCCTGATGAGAATAAAATTATCGAAGCACCTGCTGTTGTCTTTAATAGCCAACATGATATTGCCACTAAATTTGAAGCAGGTGAGTTAAATAAAGATTGTGTGGTGGTTGTACGTTATCAAGGGCCACAAGCCAACGGTATGCCAGAATTACATAAATTAATGCCGCCACTGGGGGTATTAATGGATAAAGGCTACAAAGTCGCATTAGTGACTGATGGTCGACTTTCAGGTGCATCAGGTAAAGTACCAGCTGCAATTCATGTCACGCCAGAAGCTATTAATGGTGGTTTATTATCCAAAGTACACGATGGCGATATCATTCGTGTTGATGGTAAAACCGGTGAGTTAACACTCCTTGTTGATGAACAAACACTCAATGCTCGCCAAGATAAAGTGCCTGATTTAAGTGCAAATGATATAGGCTGTGGCCGTGAACTGTTTGTGAATTTGCGTCGTCATTTATCCGGAGCTGAACAAGGTGCTTGTTGTATTGATTTTTAATACCAACAAGTTTTAATACCTAACGAGGAGCAGATTTAATTCATTTGCTCACCATTTTCTAATTAGGAAATACAAATGATGAATCATTGGAATACGAGTGCAGAGTCTGTACTAAAATCAGGGCCAGTTGTTCCTGTTATTGTTATTAATCATATTGATGAAGCGGTACCAGTTGCAAAAGCTTTAGTTGCAGGTGGCGTAAGGGTTTTAGAAGTCACATTACGTACAGATTGCGCTATTGACGCCATCCGCCGTATTGCAAAAGAAGTGCCAGAAGCCATTGTAGGTGCAGGAACTGTGATTAATCCGCAACAATTAGCACAAGTTACTGAGGCAGGCGCTCAATTTGCTATTAGCCCTGGATTAACAGATGCACTACTTAAAGCAGCTGTTGCGGGGAATATTCCTTTAATTCCAGGTATTTCAACGGTTTCTGAATTAATGCTAGGGATGAGTTACGGTTTAAATGAATTTAAATTTTTCCCAGCAGAAGCTAATGGGGGTGTTAAAGCATTAAAAGCGATTGCAGGACCATTCTCAAAAGTTCGCTTTTGCCCAACTGGAGGCATTTCACCAGATAATTATCGTAATTATCTTGCGCTAGAAAGCGTACTTTGTATTGGTGGCTCCTGGTTAGTCCCTAATGATGCGGTTAAAGCAGGTGATTTCCAGCGTATTACTGAATTAGCTAAAGAAGCCGTTGCTGGCGCTCAGCGCTAATTTTTGTAATAAAAAATATATTTAGCCCAATAAAGATAGGCATCCCCCATCCCCTTTATGCCTATCTTTGTTTAACCTTTTTTATCCTGACGGATCACAATAAACAAATCGCTTAGTTTGAGAATAAGCGTAAACATCTTCAATATACCCTTCTTTAATTCTTTGCTGTTGTTGTTGCCAATACTCTGGTGATAAAAGATCACGATGTTGAGCCTCAAAATAACAACAAACTTGCTTATCACTGCATAAAAAATAACGAAATTCTTCTGGGAAAACATCATTAAGTGCAACGCTATACCAGGGTTCACTGGCTAATTCATCTTCAGGATAACGAGCTGGCGGGATCGCCCGAAAATTCATATCTGTTATATAACTAATTTCATCATAATCATAGAAAATAACACGATGATGACGAGTTACACCAAAGTTTTTAAATAACATGTCACCGGGAAAAATATTCGCAGCGATAAGCTCTTTTAATGCTTGCCCGTAGTCTTCAACGACTGCTTTAAGTTGATTATCATCACACTGCGCCATATAGATATTAAGTGGCGTCATTCTTCGTTCCATATAAAGATGACGGATCAGTAATTTATCACCCAGATCTTCTAATTTATTGGGGATCTCTTGTTCCAAAATAACCATTAATTCAGGACTAATTCTTTTCTTATCGATCACGAAATTCTCAAACTCTTGAGTATCCGCCATTCGTCCAACACGATCGTGCTCTTTAACCAACTGGTAGCACTCTTTTACGCGCTCTGCTGTGATTGTTTTCTGTGGTGCGAACTTATCTTTGATGACTTTAAAAACGCGATCATACGTTGGTAACGTAAATACCAACATCACCATACCTTTTACTCCAGGTGCTTCGATAAATTGCTCCGATGAAAAATTCATAAAAGCAAGGTATTCCCGGTAGTATTCTGTTTTACCGTGTTTTTGGCATCCTATAGACATATAAAGCTCAGCGATAGATTTACCCGGTAATATATCTCTTAGCCATGCGACTAATGCCGCAGGAAATGGGGCATAAACCATAAAATAAGAACGGGCAAAACCAAAGACAATGCTGGCTTCATCTGCGGTTATCAAACAAGTATCAATCAACAATTGTTGTTCAATATTATGAATAGGTAATAAGAACGGAATATATTGATTATCAATCACAATTTTACCTATTAGCCAAGCAGCCTTATTACGATAAAATAGTTCATTTGCAATATGAAATACCGCATTGTGTAACTGCAAAGAAGAATATTGGGCATTAAGCACATTACAGATTGAAGTAATATCTCGTTGCTTATTTTGCCACGGCAATCGTAAAGGTAAACGTGATAGAATGTCATGCAACAATGTCGCCAAATCACTTTGAATAACAAACTGCTTTGATAACGGTCGAGGCGCTTGTGTAAAGCGATAAGCAGGTTGCGAGGAAAAAACAAAGAGGTTTTTTTTATTTAATTCACGATGATGAAATAGACGACAATAAACAGAATTAAAAAAGCTTTCTGCAATCTCAAATCGAGGATAATTGGGGAGTAATAATGTATAGTTTTCTTTTACTTTTTGTAAAAAAAAACTTTCTTTATCAATATCATGACGAATAGATCTAAGCTGTTCAACCACTAATCCAACATGATTATCATATAAACGGATGCGCTCTTTCATCGCTAGCTGAGCACCGTGCCAATCTGCTTGCTCAAAACGATATTGCGCTCCTGACGTTATCTCAAGGAAACGACCATATTGAGCATCAAAACCTTGTAAAATTGTTTGAGCAATCAAATCTTCCGGCGTCATTCACAACCTCACGAAAAAGAGGAGCATCCTGCTCCTGAATTATCACCACAAAAAGAGAGAACAATATTTTTAAACTTTAGAATTGCTGCTCTTCTGTTGAGCCCGTTAATGCCGTCACAGAAGACATACCACCTTGAATAATCGTCGTCACTTTATCAAAATAACCGGTCCCTACTTCTTGTTGATGTGATGAGAAGGTATAACCTTGATTAAGTGCAGCAAACTCTTTTTGTTGTACCTTCTCAACATAATGTTTCATACCTTCGCCCTTGGCATAATCATGTGCTAAATCAAACATGTTGAACCACATGCTATGAATCCCTGCTAAAGTAATAAATTGGAATTTGTATCCCATTGCCGAGAGCTCATCTTGGAAATGTGCAATCGTGCGATCATCAAGATTCTTTTTCCAATTAAAGGAAGGTGAACAGTTATAAGCCAGCATTTTTCCGGGATATTTATCGTGAATAGCTTCTGCAAATTTAGCCGCCATTTTCAAATCAGGGAGCGATGTTTCACACCACACCAGATCAGCATAAGGCGCATAAGCTAGACCTCGGCTGATAGCTTGATCGATACCTGCATGAGTACAGAAGAAGCCTTCAGGTGTACGTTCCCCTGTTAAGAACGAACTATCATAAGGATCGCAATCTGAAGTTAAGAGATCAGCAGCATCAGCATCTGTTCTTGCAACCAATAACGTTGGCACATCAGATACATCAGCAGCTAAACGTGCTGCAACCAGCTTTTGTACAGCCTCTTGGGTTGGAACTAATACTTTTCCCCCCATATGGCCACATTTTTTTACAGCAGCTAACTGATCTTCAAAGTGAACCCCCGCTGCCCCAGCTTCAATCATGGCTTTCATTAATTCAAAAGCATTTAATACTCCCCCAAAGCCAGCCTCCGCATCAGCCACAATAGGAAGAAAAAAATCAATATAGTCTTTATGTTGAGGGCCAATACCATTTGACCATTGAATTTGATCTGCACGTCTAAAGGTATTATTAATACGCTGAACAACATTAGGCACTGAATCAACAGGGTATAAAGATTGATCAGGATACATACTTGCCGCGGTGTTAGCATCTGCAGCAACTTGCCAGCCTGAAAGATAAACCGCTTCTAATCCTGCTTTTGCTTGTTGCAAGGCTTGCCCACCCGTTAAAGCACCGAGTGCATTAACATAACCTTTCTTCGATTTTCCATTTAATGATGACCAAAGCCTTTGAGCGCCACGTCGCGCTAAGGTATGTTCTGGGTTAACCGAACCTCTTAATTTAATGACATCTTCAGCGCTATAAGGACGAGTAATACCTTTCCAGCGAGGTTGTTCCCACTCTTTCTCTAATTGGGCGATTTGCTCTGATCTACTAATAGTCATAAAAACAGCTCCTATAAATACGGTAGTGATGATGTTTGCAGTTTATAAATACGTTTTGGCGTATCTTTTTTAATTTAAAAGTTGATAACCCGGTAAAGTCAGAAAATCGACTAATTCATCTTGGGTTGTAATGTTATCCATCAAAGAGGCAGCTTCTTTAAAACGCCCCTCTTCAAAACGTGTATCACCGACTTCTTGACGTATCACCTCAAGCTCTTCTTTCAGCATGTTACGAAAAAGATCTTTAGTCACGATTTGCCCATCAGACAGTGTTTTTTGATGGCGGATCCATTGCCAAATAGAGGTACGTGATATTTCTGCTGTTGCGGCATCTTCCATTAATCCATAGATAGGCACACAACCATTGCCAGAGATCCACGCTTCGATATATTGCACAGCAACACGGATATTAGCTCTCATCCCTTTTTCTGTGCGTTCACCAGTACAAGGCGCTAATAACATGTCAGCTGTTATTTTTTCATTACGTTGCACATCGAGTTGATTTGAACGAGATCCCAACACTGCATCAAAAGCCGCTAATACCGTTTCAGCTAGTCCCGGATGGGCAATCCAAGTACCATCATGGCCATTTGTTGCCTCAAGCTCTTTATCATCAAATACTTTTTTCAAAATGACACCATTTTGCTCTGGATCTCGACTTGGAATAAAAGCCGACATTCCTCCCATCGCAAAAGCACCACGCTTATGGCAAGTTTGAATAAGTAAACGAGAATAAGCACTTAAGAAAGGCTGAGTCATCGTGATCCCTTGTCTATCAGGTAATACACGATCAGGATAATTTTTTAATGTCTTGATATAACTGAAAATATAATCCCAACGACCACAGTTAAGCCCGACAATATGCTCTTTCATGTGAAAGAGAATTTCTTCCATTTGAAAAACAGCCGGTAAGGTTTCAATCAATACGGTAGCTTTAATCGTACCTATAGCTAAACCAAAACGTTTTTCTGTGAAATGAAAAACATCGCTCCACCATTTAGCCTCTTGCCAGGTTTGCAATTTAGGAATGTAAAAATACGGCCCACTTCCTTTTTCTAACAGTGCTTTATGGTTATGGTAAAAATACAATGCGAAATCAAATAACCCGCCAGCAATGGGTTTCCCCTGCCATAAGACATGCTTTTCAGGAAGATGTAACCCTCTAACTCTAGCGATCAATACTGCTGGTGATGCATTTAGTTGATAGCATTTACCCTGTTCATTCGTATAAGAAATGGTGCCTTTGACCGCATCGCGCAAATTGATTTGTCCATCAATCACTTTATCCCACGTAGGCGCTAAAGAGTCTTCAAAGTCTGCCATAAAGACTTTCACATTGGCATTTAATGCATTGATAACCATTTTGCGATCGACAGGTCCGGTTATTTCGACACGACGGTCTTGCAGATCTTTAGGTATTGGGTTTACTTTCCACTCTGAATTTATAATGGAACTCGATTCCGAAATAAAATCAGGGAGCATTCCGTTATCAACTTTATTTTTCCAATGATCCCTTTCTGCTAATAATGCATGCCTTCTCTCTGAAAAGTGACTTACCAAATCAGTTAAAAAACACTTAACATCATGATTTATTATTTCTTTTTCCTGTTCACCAAAAGATTGCGTAAAATTTAATTCTTCTATTATTAACGATTGTGACATTCGGCATTCCCCTAAAATCGTTTACACACCTGATTAAGATTAATGCAGTTTTCACAAAAATCAAAAATGAATTCCATTTTTATTTAAATAATTTTTAACAATGTGATTACAATGGTGTTTTTTTATTGTACAAAAATGAAATTTTCAAAAATAACTTGAGGCATCAAGAAGAGATCGACAATGAAAGGAAAAGAGGAATGTGAATACTTGATGATTTTAGCTATATAGCATTTCCTTATATGAATATTCTTCATACACAACATGAAAACCTCGACATTCAAAAAGTTATTAGATAGATTTAGGCTTCTAGATGTCTAGATGTTTCATGGAGGTTATTGAAATGCCAATTAGAGTACCGGATGAACTACCCGCAGTCAGTTGTTTACAAAAAGAGAATGTCTTTGTCATGACATCCAGTAGAGCGAGTATTCAAGATATTCGCCCTTTAAAAGTGCTTATCCTTAATTTAATGCCAAAGAAAATAGAAACAGAAAACCAATTTCTGCGGTTGCTTTCTAATAGCCCCCTTCAAATTGATATTCAATTATTACGTATTGACTCACGTATTCCTAAAAATACACCTGTAGAACATCTCGATACTTTCTATTGTGATTTTGACCAAATTAAAGAACAAAATTTTGATGGTCTTATTGTGACAGGGGCACCATTAGGATTAATTGAATTCGAAGATGTGGCTTATTGGACTGAAATAAAAGAAGTGATTACATGGGCTAAAGAACATGTCACCTCAACACTTTTTATTTGCTGGGCGGCACAAGCAGGATTAAATATTTTATATGGCTTGCCAAAATATACGCTAGAGCAAAAAATTTCAGGGGTATACAGTCATAATACTTGCTCTCCTCTTTCATTGTTAACTCGCGGATTTGATGAAACTTTTTTTGCTCCTCATTCTCGCTATGCTGGCTTTCCTATCGACTTTATTAAACATAATACTGATTTAGAAATCCTTGCAACTTCAGAAGAAGCCGGCGCTTATTTATTTGCATCAAAAGATAAAAGAGTCGTTTTTGCAACAGGGCATCCTGAGTACGATCCCAATACACTGGCAGATGAATATCATCGAGATGTTAAAGCAGGTTTAGATCCACAATTACCAGAAAATTATTTTCCTAATAATGACCCGAATAAAAAACCTATCGCTTCTTGGCGTAGTCATGGTCATTTATTGTTTGCAAACTGGTTAAACTACTATGTTTATCAGATAACACCTTTCGATCTTACGCAAATGAATCCAACATTAGAATAAAGAAAAACCCCAAAATCAATTTGGGGTTTTAAGATAACGGCTTGTCAAATTAAGGATTATTTATAACGGTGAGCCAATGCATTAGCAGCAATCATTGCATTATAAACGTCTTCTTCAGTAACCCTCATCGGCATATTGCCCATGGTATCACCTTCTGCACAAGCAATTTTCGCCACAGTACGCCATTCGCTTTCAATGAATTCTTTCATACCCATATCTTCAAGTGTCAGTGGTAATTCAGCCGCTTTAATAATACGGATCACTTCATCAATTTCTTCTTGTGGCGCATTTTCTAACACTAATTGTGTTAATAAACCAAAAACAACTTTTTCACCATGTTGAACGCGATGTAAAGACTCAACCGCAGACATACCATTGTTGACCGCATGAGCAGCGGCTAAACCGCCAGCTTCGGCACCAACACCACTAAGATAAATTGTTGCTTCAATAGTTTGTTCTAATGCTGGTGTAGTAATTTTATGGCGGATAGCATCCATTGCTTTATCAATGTTTTCACTTAACATTTCAAAGCATAATTGTGCTAAACCAAGGCCTGTACGTGATGGGCGTTGATTGACTAAGTTTAAACCGTCTGCTTGATAGCAAGCACGTGCTTCAAAGTAAGTCGCTAGAGCATCACCTACACCCGCTGAGAAAAAACGTTGTGGTGCAGAGGCAATAATCGCAGTGTCTGCAATAACAACATCAGGGTTTTGTGGTAAAAATAAATATTTATCAAACTCACCATTTTCTTTGTATAACACTGAAAGTGCCGTACAAGGTGCGTCAGTAGAGGCAATCGTAGGGAATAAAATAACAGGAATATGTTGATAGTAAGCAACCGCTTTAGACACGTCCAATGTCTTGCCACCCCCAATACCAATGATAACGTTCGCTTTATTCTCAATCGCAATTTTACCAAGGCGATGAACTTCAGCTTCAGTACATTCGTAATTAAATTTTTCAACCATTGCTTCAATCTTATTTTCTTTAAGAGAAGGAAGCGCTTCTTGGGTTACTTTTTCTAAGAAAAATTCATCACTAATAATAAAAGCATTATCACCAAAATCTTTAACGTATTTGCCAACAGAAGCAAGAAGTTGGCTACCAATAAAGAATTTTTTTGGGGAGGTTACAGAACGAGGTAATATAGACGGCATAACTAAATTCCTTTATTTTAGATTTTGCTATAAACAATAGCAGAATTAGTCTTTCATCTTACCTCTCATCAGAATATGAATCTAGTAAACTCTCTGATAGGTGTTATCTAATATATTGATATCGCCTGATTAAAATTCATAAAAAACATATGATTATTTTTAAATAATTTCAAAACAACCGGTTAATTAAACATTTATACCTATAATATAAGCATTGTTTTATAACTAAAATAACGTAATTTAGGATCATCAATGACACTTATACGAGAAAAACTGACGTTACCTGCAAATGCCAATAAACTCTTATTGCATTCTTGTTGTGCCCCTTGTTCTGGTGAAGTCATGGAATCATTACAAGCTTCAGGCATTGAATATACAATCTTTTTTTATAACCCCAATATTCACCCTCAAAAAGAGTACTTAATTCGTAAAGAGGAAAATATCCGTTTTGCTAAGAAACATAATATTCCTTTTGTCGATGCCGATTATGATACCGACAATTGGTTTGAAAGAGCTAAGGGAATGGAAAAAGAGCCTGAACGTGGTATCCGATGCACAATGTGTTTTGATATGCGTTTTGAAAGAACAGCTCTTTATGCCGCTGAAAATGGTTTTTCTGTTATTTCAAGTTCACTTGGGATCTCACGCTGGAAAGATATGAAACAAATAAATGATTGTGGCGAAAGAGCAGTAGCGCCTTATCCAAATATGGTTTATTGGAATTATAATTGGCGTAAAAAAGGGGGCTCAGCCAGGATGATAGAAATAAGTAAGCGAGAACAATTCTATCAACAAGAATATTGTGGGTGTATTTATTCATTAAGAGATACAAATAAACACCGTAAATCACAAGGTCGAGAACTTATTAAGATTGGTGTTCAATATTATACTGCTTAGATCTTTTTTCCTTTTATTCCAGGCATCACAAAAGTGATGCCATAAAAAGGACAACACAATAAATCGTTATTTGATATACAGTCATGTTATATTCACGTTATAACAACATATATTATTTTATTAAGGTGATTTCTTGTGGAAGACGCTGTCATTCTCGTAGATAAAAATGATAATGAGCTAGGAACAATGCCAAAACTTGAAGCTCATATTGTAGGCGCCTTACATCGAGCCTTTTCATTATTTATCTTTAATTCAAATCAGCATTTACTTATTCAACAACGTGCAATATCTAAATATCATTCTGGTGGTTTATGGGCAAATACATGTTGTAGCCACCCGCTTCCAAACGAATTACTGTCAGACGCTATTCATCGCCGTTTAGATGAAGAATTAGGCATGAAATGTGATATGCAATCTATCGGAACCATTCTGTATAACGAAAAAGTGACAGATGATCTGATAGAGCATGAATTTGATCATCTATTTCTGGGATTTAGTGATGAATTACCACATAGCAATCCCGATGAAGTGATGGATTATCGTTGGGTCGCTCTCGATTCTCTTTATCAAGATATTGAAGAGAATGCGAAAAATTACAGTGTTTGGTTTCGTTATATCTTAAACCGAATGGGAATTGAACAGTTTTCTCGTTGGAGCCAAGGCATTATTTAGCAATTATCTTATTAACGATCTAAATAAAATAAGCAACTTATGTTTTTGGTCTTTGTTTCTATCTAGTCACTATTAAATTCAATGAATTAGCGACTAATATATCTATTATAAAAACCTTAAACGCAAAAAAGCCAACCCAGTGGGTTGGCTTTCTCGTCTTATTTAATGCCTGGCAGTTCCCTACTCTCACATGGGGAGACCCCACACTACCATCGGCGCTACAACGTTTCACTTCTGAGTTCGGCATGGGATCAGGTGGGACCGCTGCGCTATGGCCACCAAGCAAATTCGGTTTTATTACCCGCTTCTTTCCTTTCGGTCAGTCGCCAGTAATATCAATCTTAAACAAGCCTACTTTATCTACTCTTCGTCTCTCAGACAAAACACCTTCGGTGTTGTCAGGTTAAGCCTCACGGTTCATTAGTACTGGTTAGCTCAACGTATCGCTACGCTTACACACCCAGCCTATCAACGTCTTAGTCTTAAACGTTCCTTTAGGTCACTCAAGGTGACAGGGAAGACTCATCTCGAGGCAAGTTTCCCGCTTAGATGCTTTCAGCGGTTATCTCTTCCGCACTTAGCTACCGGGCAATGCCATTGGCATGACAACCCGAACACCAGTGGTGCGTTCACTCCGGTCCTCTCGTACTAGGAGCAACCCCTCTCAATCTTCCAACGCCCACGGCAGATAGGGACCGAACTGTCTCACGACGTTCTAAACCCAGCTCGCGTACCACTTTAAATGGCGAACAGCCATACCCTTGGGACCTACTTCAGCCCCAGGATGTGATGAGCCGACATCGAGGTGCCAAACACCGCCGTCGATATGAACTCTTGGGCGGTATCAGCCTGTTATCCCCGGAGTACCTTTTATCCGTTGAGCGATGGCCCTTCCATTCAGAACCACCGGATCACTAAGACCTACTTTCGTACCTGCTCGAGCCGTCACTCTCACAGTCAAGCTGGCTTATGCCTTTGCACTAACCGCATGATGTCCGACCATGCTTAGCCAACCTTCGTGCTCCTCCGTTACTCTTTAGGAGGAGACCGCCCCAGTCAAACTACCCACCAGACACGGTCCCCGACCCGGATTACGGGCCTAGGTTAGAACATCAAACGTTAAAGGGTGGTATTTCAAGGTTGACTCCATGCAGACTGGCGTCCACACTTCATAGTCTCCCACCTATCCTACACATCAAGGCTCAATGTTCAGTGTCAAGCTATAGTAAAGGTTCACGGGGTCTTTCCGTCTTGCCGCGGGTACACTGCATCTTCACAGCGAGTTCAATTTCACTGAGTCTCGGGTGGAGACAGCCTGGCCATCATTACGCCATTCGTGCAGGTCGGAACTTACCCGACAAGGAATTTCGCTACCTTAGGACCGTTATAGTTACGGCCGCCGTTTACTGGGGCTTCGATCAAGAGCTTCTCCCTAAGGATAACCCCATCAATTAACCTTCCAGCACCGGGCAGGCGTCACACCGTATACGTCCACTTTCGTGTTTGCACAGTGCTGTGTTTTTAATAAACAGTTGCAGCCAGCTGGTATCTTCGACTGGCTTCGGCTCCGTCCGCAAGGGACTTCACTTACCGCCAGCGTGCCTTCTCCCGAAGTTACGGCACCATTTTGCCTAGTTCCTTCACCCGAGTTCTCTCAAGCGCCTGAGTATTCTCTACCTGACCACCTGTGTCGGTTTGGGGTACGATTGTTGGTAACCTGAAGCTTAGAGGCTTTTCCTGGAAGCAGGGCATCAATTGCTTCACCACCTTAGTGGCTCGTCATCACACCTCAGCATTAAGTGACCGGATTTGCCTAATCACTCTGCCTACATGCTTGAACCGGGACGACCGTCGCCCGGACAACCTAGCCTTCTCCGTTCCCCCATCGCAGTTACCACCAGTACGGGAATATTAACCCGTTTCCCATCGACTACGCTTTTCAGCCTCGCCTTAGGGGTCGACTCACCCTGCCCCGATTAACGTTGGACAGGAACCCTTGGTCTTCCGGCGTGCGGGTTTTTCACCCGCATTATCGTTACTTATGTCAGCATTCGCACTTCTGATACCTCCAGCAT